>NZ_SZPP01000045.1:0-47629 GCF_030263775.1 Candidatus Jettenia sp. AMX1 | reverse complement strand
ATAAGGCAGGAACTTCTCCAACGGTGGATAATGCCTTGTTGAGAAGAGAGCAGGAAAGCCGTATGAGGGAAAACCTCACGTACGGTTTGACGAGAAGATGCTGGAAATAGGGTATGGTTGTGATCATGTGACACTCTCAGAGAAAACGGAGAGAAACGGGGAACACAAACCTCAGCCTGTTGCCACTACGCCAGTGTTTTACTCTACAACCCCTATATTTTGCATGGTCGATAGCTCATCGCGTTTTCATGGCTAAACACAGAGAGAAATATTCCAAATTGAGGGTTAAGATTATAAACCTGAACCTGCCTATGGGTATCGTCCCCATCTGCTTTTCCTGCCATCCCCACACAGCCTGTTCTTGTGGAAACGGGAGCTTTTCCTCACAAAACTTGTTCTCATGAAAAAGGGGAGTAGGAATCCAGTTTCCTTTGCTGTTTGCTTCCCTATGCTGGATTCCCGATAAAGACGTTCGGGAATGACAGGGAGAACCGCCGTAGATTATGCAAATCCAAAAATCGGTTTATGTGCAATTACAGGCGCCTATTTTTATGATATTACAACAACTATGCTTTTTCCCTTATTGACAAAGGGTTAGATGTCTGTTAGTATTTGCACCTACATAATTTGAACATACCCTGTAAAAATTCGAATATAAATACCTGTTGATTTTGGAAATGCTTTAATCCGTGTCAAATAAACGTAAAACATCCTATAATATACAATGAAACAAGTATTAATCAGGCAGGGACAGGTTGTAGTGGAAGAGATTCCAGTACCACAAGTTGAGTCTGGAACTGTACTTGTGCGGGTGAATTATTCCTGTATCTCTATCGGCACTGAAATGAGTGGCATCAAAGCAAGTGGTCTGCCACTCTGGAAAAAGGCGCTCAAACAACCTGAAAATGTAAAAAAAGCATTGCAGATGGTTGTAACACAGGGGCTTGCCCATACCCGTAACCTGGTTGATAGTAAACTCTCCGCAGGCCAGCCGACAGGGTATTCTGCTTCCGGTATTGTAATAGAAGCAGGCAGTGGAATTGATGATTTGCGGCCGGGTGACCGGGTTGCATGTGCCGGGGCTCAGTGTGCCCATCATGCGGAGTTCATCCGTGTTCCGGGAAATTTGACAGTTCCTGTACCGGAAAATGTAGATCTTGCTTTAGCGAGTACTGTTACCCTGGGAGCTATAGCCCTTCAGGGAGTACGCCGTGCCAGTCCGACATTGGGTGAAACATTCGTTGTTCTTGGTTTAGGTATTTTGGGGCAGCTTATTGTTCAGTTGCTCAAGGCCAATGGTTGCAGGGTTATAGGAACCGATCTTGATAGGGAACGTGTTAATCTGGCTAATAAGCTCGGTATGGATATAGGGATTCATCCTGACGAGGGCAAT
Organism: Candidatus Jettenia sp. AMX1; assembly: GCF_030263775.1. Classification (NCBI taxonomy): domain Bacteria; kingdom Pseudomonadati; phylum Planctomycetota; class Candidatus Brocadiia; order Candidatus Brocadiales; family Candidatus Brocadiaceae; genus Candidatus Jettenia; species Candidatus Jettenia sp. AMX1. The sequence goes on along the minus strand of NZ_SZPP01000045.1, from coordinate 46,236 downwards.
GATATTGAAGCGGTTGCGCGTTTCACTGATGGTATCGGCTCTGATGGTGTGATTATAGCGGCCTCTACATCTTCCGATAAAGTCATTTCAACAGCTTTTCAGATGTGCCGTAAAAAGGGACGCGTTGTATTAGTTGGCGACGTAGGACTAAACCTTACTCGGGCTGATTTTTATCAAAAAGAACTGGATTTTTTCATCTCAACTTCCTATGGGCCGGGTCGCTATGATTTTCTCTATGAGGAAAAAGGTTTAGACTATCCTGTGCCTTATGTACGCTGGACTGAGAATCGCAATATGTCGGAGTATCTCAGGTTGATTTCTGATAGAAAAGTCAAGGTAGATCCTCTCATTGCGGCTACTTATTCTATAGAACAGGCTGGGGAAGCTTATGAATCTCTAAAAGCTGAAGGGGCAAAGCCTCTTATGATACTGCTTTCCTATCCAAAATCAAAAGAAGATACTACTCCCATCCGTACTGTTCCAAATCCAACAGCAACTCCTGCAGGATCTCATCAGATCCGGATAGCAATTGCGGGGGCCGGTGATTTTGCCAGAGGTATGCACCTTCCCAATCTCCAGGCGCTATCAAGCTCTTACCATATACAGGCAATTATGAGCCGGACAGGCCATAACGCAGTCGCTACTGCAAAACAGTTTAATGTCAACTATGCTACTACGGATTATCAACAGATTCTTGATGATCCGGAGATTGATGCTGTTTTAATTGCTACCCGGCATAATCTTCATGCCATAATGGCTTTGAAGGCAATCCAGGCAGGCAAGCATGTGCTGCTAGAAAAGCCATTGGCGCTTACCAGGGACGAGCTAAAAGAAATCGAAAATTTCTATTTGTCATCTACCGGCCATCTCCTGCCGGTTTTAATGACGGGTTTTAATCGCCGTTTTTCCTGTCATATCCGCCGCATCTATGAAATAATCAAAAACCGGAGCAACCCGATGATATTGAATTACCGGATGAATGCAGGGTATATTCCTTTTAATCACTGGGTTCATACGGAAGAGGGTGGTGGCCGTAATTTAGGCGAGGCTTGCCATATTTATGATCTTTTTACCTATTTAACAGAAAGCAAAGTTACATCAGTGAGCGCAAAAGCCATCAAGCCTGCTCATAATTATTACCGTTGCAAGGATAATTTTATTGCAACAATAACCTTTGAAGAAGGCTCTGTTGCTACACTTACCTATACAGCTCTTGGAAGCAAAGAATATCCGAAAGAACAACTCGATATTTTTGTTGATGGAAAAGTTTTATCTCTCAATGATTACAAGGAACTTACGATAACTGGCTCTAAAGTGAAAGGAACTGAGACCAAAAGAATCGACAAGGGACAGAAAGATGAGCTTGAGGCCTTCGCCCTTGCTATTCAAAAAGGAGGAGAATGGCCTATTCCTCTCTGGCAGCAGGTGCAGGCAACAAACATAGCCTTTTTGGTAGAAGATGAGATTGGGAGTTGCTTTCTGCAAGGCTAAAGCCTTGCCCTACGTCGATACTGTTTTTTTCATGTGTAAGGGGCAGGTTTGAAACCTGCCCCCACTGTTTCATTTTAATTATACTATATCTGTTTCTCTCTAAATGTGTGGAATAGTAGGATCTTTCGTATTTCGAAATAGCGACTTTATTATTACAGAGCCGTATATCATCCGTATGCGGGATACTATGGTACACAGGGGGCCTGACGGTGCGGGTATATGGATTTCTGAAGACCGCAAGGTAGGACTTGGACATCGGCGCCTTTCTATCATTGATTTATCCCAGGCTGCTGCTCAACCTATGTGCAACGAAAACGGTACCCTGTGGGTATCTTTTAATGGTGAGATATATAACCATGCAGAGATACACTCTGAATTAAAAACAATCGGCGGTCATCATTGGAAGACAGATCATTCTGATACCGAGGTAATACTTCATGCCTTTGAACAATGGGGTATCAACTGTTTACATAAATTTCGTGGTATGTTTGCCATTGCCCTATGGGATGCAAAGAATCGGGAATTGTGGCTAATTCGCGACCGTATCGGTATTAAACCGTTATATTACAGTGTTCACAATAACCGTATTACCTTTGCCTCTGAAATCAAGTCATTATTAGAAGACCCTGATCAGAAGCGTGCAGTACATGAGGAATCCTTCTATCATTACCTCTCTTTTTTAACTACCCCCTCTCCCCAGACCTTATTTGATGGAATTAAGAAATTGTCTGGCGGTACATGGTTAAAGATAAGTGAAGACGGCCGGATCCAGGAACAACGCTATTGGGATGTATGGGATTATACGAAACCCTTAACGAACATCTCTGAAGATAAAATAGCTGGTATGATCCTCTCCGAGCTTCGTACTGCAGTAAAGTTGCGCAAAGTCAGTGACGTGCCGGTAGGCATTTTTCTCTCCGGTGGTATAGACTCCAGTACCAATGCCGCTCTGTTTTCTGAAGGAGAGGAAAGAACGGTAAAGACCTTTACCATTGGCTATGAGGGAGAATATCAGACGTATCAAAATGAACTCAACTATGCCCGCCGGATGGCCGGTGAAGTAAAGGCAGAATACCATGAGCGCTTACTGAATGTTGATGACCTTATGAACTTTCTGCCAGAGATGGTTTATCTGCAGGATGAGCCAATTGCTGATCCGGTTTGTGTGCCGGTTTATTACGTATCAAAACTAGCACGTGACAATGGCATCATTGTTTGTCAGGTTGGAGAAGGGGCTGATGAACTTTTTTGTGGTTACTCCGGTTGGATGACGGCACTCAAGCTGCAGCGTCTTGATGACCTGCCAGTGCCACGATTATTTAAGAAAATAGGACTTTCATGCTTACGCTTGCCAGGTAAGAATATGACTTCCTATTATGAATGGTTGCGTCGGGGTGCAGAGGGGGAGCCTATCTTCTGGGGTGGAGCGGAGGCGTTTACCGAAACGCAGAAAAGGCGACTGCTTTCTCCCCGGCTATGCAAAAAATTTATAAACTTTTCCTCATGGGAAGCCTTGAAACCAATCAGACGCCGTTTTGAAGAAAAAGCATGGGAGAAATCGCATCTCAACTGGATGACGTATCTTGATCTAAATCTGCGCCTTCCTGAGCTGCTATTGATGCGGGTGGATAAGATGACTATGGGGGTAAGTCTTGAGGGACGGGTACCTTTCCTGGACCATAAGTTTGTGGAGCTAGCCATGAGCATCCCTGAGGCAATAAAGACAAAAAACGGTACTTTAAAATATATACTCAAGAAAGCTGTGCGCGGCCTCATTCCTGATGAACTCATTGACCGCAAAAAACAGGGATTCGGTGTGCCGGTGTATGAGTGGTTCTTTGACAGGTTAGGAGAGCAAATTCGCAGAGAACTAAGCGATTTTTGCGACCAGACAGACTTTCTTGACCGTGTCGAGGTGATGCGCATGATTAATCAGGGTAACGGCCCTCAGGCGTGGTATCTGTTTAATCTTGCATTGTGGTGGAAGGAATACATTGTATGAGGACTAAGATATATGCCTTATTAACTGTGCAGAACGGCTCCTTCCATCAAACATTGTTTGATCTTTACAGGAGGTCTATTGCTTCCGATTTTATCCGAAAAGTGATGGAAACCTTTGCAGCTCAGGTGGTACAAGTATGCATTAGTTTACTTACTACTGTACTTGTGGCTAGGGCTCTTGGGCCTGAAGGAAGGGGGCTTTACGCTGTAGCGTCGGCCATAAGTGCCATGGGTGTGCAATTTGGCAATTTGGGTTTGCATGCTTCGAATACGTATTATGTTGCCAAAAACCGTGAACTCCTTCCTTCACTATTAGGCAATACAATAGCAGTTAGCTTTATATTCGGCAGCTTTGTGATAGGTCTGACGTGGCTGATATTTTTTCTATGGCCAACAATTCAACCTGTGCATGGTTTGTTGCTTATAATGGCATTGGCTTGGATTCCTTTTGGTCTTGCTCACATGTTAATGCAAAATCTCCTTCTTGGTATTCATAAAGTGCGTGCTTTTAATATAAGTGAGATAGTAACAAAAATTTTAGGAATTACCCTGATTGGATTAATAGTTATGTCTGGTAATGTAACGGTAGAGAAAATATTTCTCGCTGGATTTATTACCTTTTTTTTTACTTTACCCTGGATGTTATGGTGTTTAAAACCCTATATCGTATCTTTCCCTTTCCCATCATTTACGGTCTTCAAAGAAAACATTTTTTATGGGCTGAAAGCCTATTTGGGTGCTTTTTTTGCCTTCTTAGTGTTACGTGTAGATTTGTTGATGGTAAAACATATTTTAGGGGCACAGCAGGCTGGATACTATTCTATTGCCGTAACCATGACTAATGTGTTATTTATGTTGCCTGTTGCAATCGGAACTATTTTATTTCCAAAGTTGTCATCTCTATCAACTGAACTAGACAAATGGATTCTCGCAAAAAAAGTAGCACTGCTTGTGGGTGTCATGATGGTTGTTATAGCAGGATTAGCTACATTGTTAGCAGCGCCACTTGTGCGATTGTTATTTGGTATGGCTTTTTTGCCTGTAGTGATACCTTTTATTTGTTTGCTGCCAGGTATTGTTATGTTATCTATCAATTCAATTTACATGAACTACTTTGCGTCTATGGGGATGCCTCTTATTACGGTATACTCTCCTGCTATAGCAGCAATACTTAATATTCTACTCAATTTAAAGATAATACCCATATTTGGCGTTGTTGGGGCATCAATCGCATCTACAGTATCATATGGATTTATGCTTATTGCAAGTATTATCTATATTTTTTATGCCAGAAGAAATGTAGTATCATGAAATTAGTGACCTTCCAGGAGTTCAATGAAATATATCAAGAGTCTGTTCGCACTGTTTTTACGTATTGGACACCGCAAATGCAGATGGAAATTGCAACCCACTGCTATAGCTGGAGTCCAAATGTTTTCGATTTTCAAGGTTACTTACAGGCTTCGGCAATCCGCTTTTACAAAGCTTATTCAACATTTGCTGAAAACGGATGTGAACAGACAATCTGTGATATTGGAGGATTTTGGAGCGTCTTCCCAATAACACTGAGAAAATTAGGATTTGCGGTAACAATGACTGAATCTTTGCAATATTATAGTAATTCATTTAACAATTTATTTAAACATGCTGCCGATTGGGGAGTGACAGTCGTAAGCTATGATCCTTTTCAGGCAGGAGCAATTGTTCCTGGTTGTTTCGATGTGATTACAATTATGGCAGTTTTGGAACACTACCCTCACTCTTTAAAGACTTTTATGGACAATATTACTTCTATGCTAAATTCTAAAGGGATATTGTATATTGAGGTTCCCAATATTGCTTATTGGCCTAAAAGAATAAGCTTACTTTTTGGACGAACACCTCTTGTGCAACTCCAGGAAATTTATAAATCAAAAGTTCCTTTTATTGGTCATCATCACGAATTTACCATCGGAGAATTAAGAGATTTGGCAAAACTATCAAAACTTGCTATTGCTCAAGAATTATATTTCAATTACTCTGCGCAAAACAATTTTTTCCGGCGATTTATTGCTCAGCCTCTGGAAACTTTAATACAATTTGCTATACCTGATACAAGAGAAGTTTTAGCAATCGTTTGTCAACAATATACGAAATCATAATATTGTGGACAAAATCAAAGAAAACGCATTTGGCAGTCTCAAATGGTTGCGCCAGGTATTAACGTCCATCAACAAAAATGGCATGGTAGTGAAATATGGTTGTAGTAGAGGCTATTTGATTTTATTGCCATGAGCAAAAATCTTGTGGAGAGAATAATGGATACGAGAACTTTTAATGATCCAGAAGAATACAAAAAACAGGCACAGAAACATTGGATGTCTGCTCCATGTGGTTCCAACTATTCTGCTAAGGAATTGATGTCTAATGAATTTTTTGAGGAAGTCGAAAGACATCGTTACTGTACTCATCCATGGATACTTGAGAATATAAAAAGATTCGATCTGAAAGGTAAAAAAGTGTTGGAGATTGGTTTCGGTATGGGAACCGACCACCTTTCCTTAGCAAAACAAGGTGGTATTATGCACGGAGTTGACTTAACTCCACGAAATCTTGAAATTATCAGGAAAAGGTTTGAGATATATGGTCTCAAATCAGAACTTCTTGTTAGTGATGCTGAAAATTTACCCTATGATGATAATTTGTTCGACGTTGTATATTCGTTTGGAGTTATTCATCATTCACCAGATATACAGCGAATAATTTCTGAAATACATCGGGTATTAAGACCAGGCGGCAAATGCTGGGTAACGGTTTATCATAAAAATTCAATCTTTTTCTGGTGGTCTGTATTTCTGATAGACTGGGTTTTTAAAGGAGGGTTTCGGCGGGAAAGCTTAAAGGGACGACTGAGCAGAATTGAGTATCCAAATGACAACCCGAATATAGTAGTCCATCTTTATACAAGGAAAAAATTTGCTGCTATGTTCTCCATTGCTGGTTTTCGCAAGATTCAATCATCAATAAATCATTTAATTGCTGACGATATTGCTTCCCTGGGTAAATATATACCCAGGAAGATACTCGAAAGATTAGCAAAAAAGTTTGGCTGGTATGTAATTATTGAGGCAGTTAAGTGAAAGATGCAAAACTTACAAATATTATACCTAAAGAAAATATTTATGGGCATACCAAACGTCTGTTATGGATTCTTTCAAACATCAAAAAAAATGATACAATCATCGAGTTGGGCTGCGGAACCGGGTGTATGATCACTCTTCCTCTGGCGAAGTTAGATTATTCTATCATTGGTATTGATACGGATAAATCGAGTATTGAATTTGGACAAAGGGTTTTTAGCCAGGAAGGAACCAGTCCCGAGATACTAAAAGTTTCAAACATAGAGAAGCTGGACATTAATCCAGATATTATTATTGCTTCCGAAGTATTTGAGCATATGCCAGATAAGGATTTGGGTATTACTCTTACTAAAATTTACAATAAACTTATACCCAGGGGCAAATTACTTGTCACGGTTCCTAACGGATACGGTTGGTTTGAATTAGAGAGTTTTCTTTGGTTTAAGGTTGGAATTGGCAAACTTTTGGAGTGGACACAAGTGACCCGTGTGGCCAATAAAATTAAACATATAATAGTTGGCGCTGACTTCGAATCGCCATATTCTTCCACCCTTTCTGCCTCATCTCACGTACAACGTTTTACTTTTAAATCTATCCAGGAGTTGCTCCGGAAACATCATTTTAAAGTAGTTGCTATTTCGGGCTCTGTACTTTTCGCCGGACCCTTTAGTAATTTTTTATTTACTGGCATACGGCCAATTATGCAGTTAAATTGTGCACTGGTAAAATGGTTTCCCAGGCTGGCGTCTGGTTTTTTTGTCGAATGCCTGGCAGATACTGAAGGCTCTTTTTCCCACAGTGAAAACTAAAATTTGTCACGGAATTTATGCAAAAGATTACAATTCTTAAAGACGCAATTCAAAAACCTGAAGTATCTGACAATACTACAATCATTACATTTGATAAATTGAAAAGTTGGATTAAACAAGGCAAAATTGTTAAACATCTCTTTGGTTATCAGGAAGCAGAAATTTTAACATATCATCTGGCGATTATTCCCAAACCTTTTCAAACAGCAGTACTTCTTAAATTGTTAAGCAGAAATACCTGTCATTTCAGGGATGAACAAGGATTCCTCTGTGCAATTACGATTCGTTTTTTATCTCAACTTTTCTGGCAGTTAATAAAGGATTATAGACGGAAGCCTAAATTAATCCAGAAAGTTCATTGCGAAGTCGAAGACTTAATAAAACAGTCTACAGGAAAACCTCAGTCTTCACACAGGATTGATGTATTGGCAACGCCTGTTTATTTGCGCACTGATCTGTGGTTCGGCGTGCGTTCAGGAGGATCGGTAGGGCATATTGCAGGTGTTTTAAATAACGTAGACGAATTTGCTGACAAGCCTGTATTTTTGACAACCGATACAATTCCCACCGTCAGGACCGGGATAGAAACTCATGTAATTTTGCCGGACAACTCCTATTGGAATTTTAAAGAACTGCCAAGCTTTCAGTTTAATGAGGTCTTCGGCCAAAATGCGCGTAAGCTCTTGAATAATAAAAAATTATCCTTCATCTATCAGAGATATAGCATAAATAACTATTCAGGAGTCAAGCTGTCAACGTATTATCGTGTTCCCTTTGTGCTCGAATATAATGGCTCAGAAATATGGATAAATCGAAATTGGGGCAAACCTTTAAAATATGAATTTTTATCTGAACGCATCGAGATCCTTAATCTCAGAGCGGCTGATGTCGTGGTGGTGGTAAGTCAGCCGATGAAAGATGAACTGGTAGCAAGAGGAATCGGGGCGGATAAAATTTTGGTTAACCCCAATGGCGTCGATCCCAATAAATATTTTCCCAATGCAGATGGTTCGAAGATACTCAAACAATATAATCTTAACAGGAAAACAACCGTCGGTTTCATTGGTACCTTTGGCAGATGGCATGGCGCAGAGGTCCTGGCAGAGGCATTCGGGAGGCTTCTGCATGAATTTCCGGAGTATACGGATCAGGTACAGCTCTTCATGATCGGGGGTGGAGAAACCATGCCACAGGTTAAGAAGAACTTGCAGAAATATAACATCACCGATGCTTGTGTGTTTACGGGTCTGGTTCCCCAGGAGGAAGGGCCAGGTTATCTGGCTGTTTGTGATATTCTTGTCTCCCCGCATGTGCCGAATCCTGACGGCACGCCTTTCTTTGGTTCTCCTACAAAGTTGTTTGAGTATATGGCCATGGGAAAAGGAATTGTTGCATCTGACCTGGATCAAATTGGTGAAGTTCTTAAACATGGGCAAACTGCCTGGATGGTAAAACCAGGAGATCCAGAATCCCTGATGTATGGTTTAAAGTCGATGATTGATGATAACGAACTCCGGCAAAGGTTGGGAAATGCTGCCAGGCAAGAAGTAATCGCGAAATATACCTGGAAAGAACATACACGAAAAATTATTGAAAAATTGAAGGAACGCTGTGGACATTAAGCATTATCTGAGACGCGCTGTATCTCTGCCTCCACACATAATAATAAAGAAGATGTCAGACAAGATTTTCCGTAAAGTGGAGTTTGTCCGTCGGCGGCAACATGATATGAAACTCCCGACCTTTACGAAGGCATTGTCTTCTCATGATAAATTGGACAGTTTCTTTAAATGCGTTCCGGTGGAGTTATTATTACCTCACAAAGACTGGATTATTGCTGTAACCGAACACTACCTTGCCCACAGGTTTGACCTGCTTGGTTCAGGATGGGTACAGGTTAGGCATGGAATGAGATGCAGGGGGGTTGAAGGGCATGTGTATTATGCAGGCCGGGAGGTAACACCTGACAAAGACGGCCGCTGGCTTGAAGGTCGAATAAATAGGGCAAATGTAACAGAATCGAAGCGTATTTGGCGTTTCATAGACGGAGATTACAGTCCTATTAACTGGCATTTAGATTTCAAATCTGGCTATCTTTGGTCAGGAGATACCTGGTTTCAAGATATCCCGTATGGCCATGAGCCAGGCGTGGATATTAAAGTGCCCTGGGAGCTTGCCCGGATGCAGCATTTGGCACTTCTGGTTTGGGCTTATTCCCTGAGTAAAAATGGCAGGGAAGGTTTTCGTCAATATGATGTTTATCACCGTGAGTTTTGTAATCAAGTATTGGACTTTATTGCAACCAATCCTCCACGCTTTGGGGTAAACTGGCGATGTGCCATGGATGTCGGAATACGGGTATCAAACTGGCTGGTAGCATATGATTTATTCAAGGCACATGGCGCCGAATTTGACAGAGAATTTGACTCACTATTTTTAAAAAGTATCTATGAGCATGGCCTGCATATTGTAAATAATTTAGAATGGTATTCCCAATTACACGGGAATCATTATCTTGCAGATATCGTTGGACTCTTGTTTGTAGCAGCTTATCTGCCACGTACGCCCGAGACAGATGTTTGGTTGGCCTTTGCCGTGCAGGAGTTGGTAGAGGAGGTGGAATATCAATTCACATCTGATGGGGTAAATTTTGAGGCATCAACCAGCTACCACCGGCTTGCTGCTGAGATGGTAGTTTATGGAACAGCCTTGATAATGGCGCTGCCGTCTGAAAAACTAAGGGCTTTAAAAGACTACGATTACCGGCTCCACCATAGTATTCCTGAATTAAGACCTGCCCCAACGACACTGTATTCTTTAGAGGGGAGTGAAGAAAAGACCCCTTTTCCGGTAAGATATCTTGAAAAGCTTGAGAAAATGGCCGAATTTGCCATGCACATCACAATGCCCGATGGTCATGTCCCTCAAATTGGCGATAATGATAGTGGTCGTTTTTTAAAGCTCCAGCCAGTCTATCAAAGCATGACTGTTGCAGGAGCGAAGATGTGTTATAATAACCTGGATACGTACAATGTGCTCCCGGATGATACAGTCTATTGGTACGAAGACCATGCTGACCACCGGCATTTGGCCGCTGCTATAAACGGGATCTTTCAGCGACACGATTTTGCTGATTTTGCCACAGAGAAACAGCTCGAATACTCTATCGTAAAGTCATTGTGCAATAACGGGAAATTTTTTTCTTACCGTTCTAAAAAGAAGAATAATTATAAGGAACATGATACGTCGGATAATGGATTAGAGCTTTACACGTATCCCGGTTTTGGTCTCTATATCTACAAATCCAAATTTTTATATCTTGCAGTACGGTGCGGGCATATCGGCCAGAATGGAAATGGTGGCCACGCCCATAATGATCAGCTTTCCATCGAACTTGCAATACATGGGGTTCCCATTATTGTCGATCCAGGTACTTATCTGTACACCCCGATGCCAGAAAAACGTAATTTGTTCCGATCTACAACAATGCACAATACTCTATCGGTATCAGGAAAAGAGCAAAACACCTGGCACGAAGGTAGATCGGGTTTATTTGGAATGCTTGATCAGGCGAAGGCAAAAGTTGTTGAGATAAATACGCATAAATTTCTTGGTGAACACCGTGGTTTTGGCACTGTTCACAGGCGTTTGCTTGATATTCATGAACGGTATATTCATGGTTTTGATGAGTGCAATCTGAGTGAGAAAAAAACTGTCGTATTCCACATTGCGTCTGGGGTAAAAATTCATACGACACAGAGAGACAGCAGACTTGATTTACACTGTGGCAAGTTGAAAGTAAGGTTGTCTGCAGAAACAGGTGAGTGGTCAGTGCACGAGTCATTTCATTCTCCTGGATATGGGATAATACAAAATTGTCAGTTGGTAAAATTACAAAGTACTCAAAACAGTATTCGGTGGTTGGCAGAGATCATGGAGACAAAGTGAAACAGAGAAAGATTTTGATGATATGCAGTACTTACTGGAACTCGCCAATTCAGTTAGGAGACCATCATCTTGCTCGTAAATTTGCTCAGGCCCGGTGGGATGTAGCATACATTTCCAATCCTATTTCACCTTTTCACTTTTTTGCAGGAGTTACTTCCGATCTTCGTGACAGATTTAATACTTACCGGTCTGGTGGTATAAAGGATATGGACGGCCATATATGGAGTTATGTGCCTGGGACATTGTTTGCTCCTCAAAACAAACCATTTTTGCGGAGCAGGTGGATTTATAATTATTGGCAGAGATTGACTCTGCCCAATGTGGTAAAGGTTGTTTCTCAAAACGGCTTTACAGAAGTTGATGTCCTTTACTTTAGTGAGCCAAGACAGGCATTTTGGCTTGACGTCATTAAACACAAGATGTCTGTTTATCGTGTTGCTGATAAATATTCCAGTTTCCTGGTATACAATAGGGAGGTGCAGAAACTGGAACGATTATTGGCCAAATCTGTAGATTTAGTACTCTATACTGCAAAAAATCTCAAATGTTATGTTGATGATATGGGTCCAAAGCGCATTGTAAATTTACCGAACGGAGTCAATTTTTTTCACTTTGCCAATGGGAACAAACACATTCCTGATGAATATAAAAAAATCCAAAGACCCATTGTAATATATGTTGGTTCAATAGATTACTGGTTTGACTATGATGTCATTAACTATGCGACAAAAAGTTTACCAGAGGCGTCTTTTATTATCATTGGCCCTGATAAATTAGCACGGAAACAACTTATACCCCGGTCAAATTTATACCTGTTTGGAAAACGAAGCTACACCGAAATTCCCTCGTATCTTTACAATGCCGATGTGGGTATTATTCCCTTTAACATTGCAAGATATCCTGAACTCGTCAACAACATTAATCCACTGAAGCTTTATGAGTATATGGCTTGTGGTCTGCCAGTGGTTGCCACCGAATGGGAAGAGCTTAAAGAAATTAACAGTCCTGCAATATTATATCGTACCAAAGAAGAATTTGTGCAAAAGATTAAAGACGTCTTATTTACCAAGCCGGATAAGGCATCTTATATTAACTTTGCTGAAAAACAGGATTGGACGAAAAGATTTAAACTATTGGAAGATAACATTAATATGATACTATCTTCTTAAATTCAGCAACGATTGAGAAGCACATTGCCAGTAAGGGGATTGCAGGTGGTTGAACAAAGTTTAACAGTGGAACTGGTTATTCCAAGCTATAATAGATTAAGCATCCTGAGAAATACTTTGAAACAGGTAAGGATGTTATATCCGGATCTTAACATTTGTTTGGGGTTACAAGGTGAAAAGCCAGATCAGGATTTTCAGGATCAATTAGAAAGCGACCCCTGTGTGCGGGTTGAAGTATTGCCAGTCCCAAGTACTACCGGGACGTTGAATCATTGTATTTTGAGTTCTCAAGCTGATATTATATTAAGCCTGGACGATGATGCAGTTCCCTGTTTTGGCTGGCTTGAGGCCCATGTAGCAGCTTTTACGAGAGATACTGATTTAGTCTATACTTCTGGCCGTGAGATAAGATCAACAAAAGGGATATCTGCATTTTCAGACTGGTTCCGTATTATGACTGAGTGGTTTTTCGGATTATTTGTAGGATGTGATAAGAAATTACAGGGACGTATAGTTGGTTGGATCAATTGGATTGGATTAATTTTTGCAAATTTCGATCAGCCAGGAACCTGCAAAATAAATTCTCCACGAGAGGGCAACATGGGCATAAGGCGCGAGTTGTTTTTAAAATTTAGCGGATTTAATAAAGCGTTTAGAGGAAATGCGTGGGGATTTGGAGCAGATTTTGGTTTACGGCTGGCCCGGGAAGGTAAATTTGGGCAATATTTAGGAGATGCTATTATCATTCATCATGAGGTTTCTTTTGGTGGAAGCCGTGAGTCGAAAAAGGCACAATGGTTCAGTGATTTTTTCTCTAACAATAAGCTGTTGATACATAATTTAGGGCCTCAGGCGTGGATAGGGTCTCTTCCTCGGTTAGTAAAAAAACGTCTTTTTTAAAGAGATCCCAATATAGTATTTGGTATAACAGGAAAATGGTATCGAAGGAAAGCCTTTAACCATGAGAGACGGTAGTAAATTGCCTGTTTATTTCCCTGTTGCTCTCATGCTTATAAAACTTAAACAGGCATTCATTCATGCCTAACAGTAACATGATAAACCTGAGTCTCTTGCTGGAAAAAAACATCGGCTCAAAACTCCCGCATATCAGAAAGCCTAGAAATGCTGCAAAAAAGCAGATAGAGAGGATATGGTAAAAACTAAACGCCTCTCTCTTACGATTTTCCTTTTCGATGAGAAAGCATCTTTGAATAAAGGTAAATATGAGCCATGCATATGCTGAGAAGCCAACCAAACCTGATGTAGCCAATATCTGAACATAATCCATAGATATTCTCATGTGTTTATCTGTGGAGACAAATTTATATGCATCTGGACCAATACCGGTAAGTAAATCTTTTTTCAAAATTGATATGGTATCTTTTATCATCTGTAACCGCTCCAGATTACTACCCAGCCGTATTCCTCCTTGTTGAAAAGGGTTGATGATACTGCTTATGAGCTTGCCAGTTGTAGAATCCGGATGATATAGTATAGTAACAAAAGCTGCCAGTATTATCATTGATACAAACCATGATGATAGTTTCCAGTTTCGGTAAAATAGTACCAATATTACACTGCTAAAGGTACCTAGCCATGCTATTCTTGAGAAACTCAAAAAGCTTGCTATAAGAAGAACACAGAGAGAGAACAAGAGAAAAGCTTGTCTCCTTTTTTCGATTTGATCCATAATCAAAAGACCGATTATGAGTGGAATAATGAGAGTATTTATATGAGCTGTATAGATATCCAATCGGGAAGACTGCGTTTGAAAGTACTTGAAGATTTCGTAAACAGACCAGGCTGTTGCCATAAGAATAATGAGGCCGACTAACCTTTCTATGAAGTCTCTTTCTAACCGGTAGCTTGCAAGCATAAGATAAAGGAGAAAATATCTTAGATTACCAATTGAGGATAAACTGTAGAGAGGGTTTATCGAAAATAAAGAAGTAAGAACTAAGGCTAGCATAAAGATGCCCATAGGTCTTTCAATCCCGGTGATACAAAATAACGGTTTTTTATTACTGAACCTGTTGATAGTGTAGCCTGTCAAAGCTAGCCAAAATGCTCCTTCATTTACCGCTATCGATAAAGGTAGAGAAATTACAAAGAAAATAAGGCTGCTCCTGAATAAAACATCCCCAAATTTTCCTATCGTAGTCGTAGTAATCTTACGGTACATTATTCTTTTTTTTTCTCTCCTTCTTTTTTTGAACAAGACCTTCAACCCTTTTTATATAGGTATGCACATCTCTTTCCTTGCACTCATTGCAATAGGTAATAAGAAAACGATAGGTATCAGGTTTGGTAAAGAGATTGTCCATTGACACTATGATTTGTGCAAGATTCTTTAACCTGCGCCTCTTGCTAACACAGATGTTGAATTTAACACCTTCCAGATCGATCAGGAATAGCTCGCAGTCTGATTCTTTGCCTTGAACGAGGATATTGCTTGCCTTCAGATCATTATGATATATTCCTTTTGTGTGAAGCAGGGCTATTAATTGAGCTAAATCCTGTATTAATCTTCTTTTCCATTTTCCATGAGGTGCGTTGCTACCCAAAAACCATTTTGTAAAATACCAATCAAGTTTTTCAGTATTGGATACCTTCTCCGTTACATACCAACTTTCACGTAAAAGTCCATATCTCCTTTTATCTAATATGGCAAGTGGCCTGGGGCTATTTGCACCCAGGACCTTAAGATGTTGAAATGCCTGAAAGGCCTTTTTTGATTTTGATATTCTTCGCATGCCGGATAAAAATGGATACTTGTGTACCTTAGCAATAATAGGAAGGTTACTCATGGTAAAATCAACGATTGTTGTTTTGGGTGTTTCTTTGATAACCTTAATTTCAGGCGGTTTTCTGCTAACTGTTGAGATAATACTTTCAGCTACTTCTTTAAAACCTTCCTCTATTATACCTTTATGGCCTTCTATCTTAATGAACTCAAACATCACATCTCAAAATAATCTGGTATAAATGTATAAATTGCTGAGCATTTCTGGAAATGGTGTAGTATTCAGCTATTCTTCTGGCAGCAAGAGAAAATTTCTCTCTTTCGGTGTTATTTGCTAAAAGGAATCGTATTTTCCCCGCCATGTCTTCAATATCGCCTGGATTGTTCAGTAACAAATAATCCATCCCTTCCATTATTTCAGAAACTCCGTTTGCCCTGCTTGTTATTACAGGAAGACCGCTCGCCATTGCTTCAAGGCACACATTTCCGAACGGCTCATAGAGGGTCGGAAGTACAAAGATATCCGCTGCTGCATACAATGTTTTTACATCCGATTGCGGACCTGTAAAAATAACACTGCCAGACAGATTTAGTTTTTCAGAAAAATGCACATACTTTTGAGTCGTATTATCTTTGCCAACGACAATAAGCTTTGTATCCGGGTAATCATTCTGTATTATTGCAAACGCCTGTATAAGAGAGGATAAACCTTTTCTCTCAAACCCCGTTCCAAGAAAAAGGATTACCTTCTCATGCAATTTTATATGAAACCTTTTTCTCACTTCAGAGAAGTATTTTTTCCTGTTGCATGGATGAAACGTGTCTATATCAACGCCATTATAAATAACCTCAATATCGTTTTCTGATATTCTATAGTTTGCGATAAGCTCTTTTTTAACCTGGTTTGAAACGGCTACTATCTTCTTGAAATTTCTTTTTGAAAACTGCTTCTTTTCGATAGAGAGAAGGAGCAACTGATACGGTAGATACAATTTGAAGTATCGTAATATCGGGTTCTTGATTTTCCGCAAAACGTTTTTCCTGTATTCTTTGTGGCAGCCGCCGCCTGCCCGAAAAACATCCTGTTTTATCGTTCTTCCGAAACCCTGAATAATATCAAACCGGTGCTTCTTAAGGACTTGTTGAGAGAACAACAGGAAACTTAGTACCTTTAAAAACCTGCCAGGTTTGATGATAGGGACCTTGTGTACAATAATCCTTCCGTCAATTGGCTTATCAATTTTTCCTACGATAAGATGCACCTCATGTCCCATATCGAGAAGTTGCCTGGCAAAGGTAAAGACAAATCGTTCAGTGCCTCCATGTGTGGTATATTTCGGATAGACCAGGGCAATTTTCAATCCTTACCCGCTCCATTCAATAAATTTAAACGCTGCTTAATTTTTTACCAATAATATTTTGAAGCTCTTTCGATATATCGTATAAATTATGATACTTCCGGATATATTCAACACCTGCATTTCCTAACTGGTCAATTTCTGCCTGATTTTCAATCAATCGGCCCAAAGCCGCTTTCCATTCAGTTATTGAGTTTACCGAAATACTGTTCTTGTTGGTTAAGAATTCGCTCGCAGCTCCTTTAATGTTACCTACAACAGGAACTCCACAACTGAGATACTGTAAGGCCTTAAGTGGTGATTTGCCCATGGAATATGGTTCGTATTCAAGGGGGAGCAATCCAATGTCGAGTGATTGAATAAATCCTGCCTCCTTACCGGGTTCGTATTTATAGTAGTCGAACGGGATAGTGAAATCAGGCTTTTTTCCTGAAAAAACAGCTAGGCGTGTCTGTTGATATATTGTAAGGACTTCTTCAAGAACGCTTTGAAGTTTTTCCAGATGCCAGAGATTTCCGGGAGAGCCTGCCCAACCTATAATAATCTCCTTTTTCGGTAATTTTGGGACTGGCTTCCAAATACTTAAATCGAGGGCCATCGGCACAACATAAACACGGTCGGTAAATGTATTGGCAAAATCCGCCAGAACTCGATTGGCTGTGATTATTCCATCAACGTGCTTAAACCAATATCTGATTCTACCATTTACTTTGAGTTGGGTAAACCACGAATAAGGTTTTTTCGGCCGAGTCCATAGAGCGTCATCAAAATCGAAGAACACGGGTATACCGATGGCGAATAGTTTTCGTCCAAATGACGGCCTTAAAAGCGCTTTTTGATTTATGATAGCATCGTAAGATTTTATTCGTGACCAGAAATCTTTAGTAACTTTTTTGATATAATAAATATCGAGCAGATGGCCATCTTCAGCCCACATCTTCTGACAAGCGCGGTATCGGAAAACCGTGCTTGCCGTATTTTCAGCGCCATATCCTATTACCGCAACTCGCATATTTTATTATAAGGTCCTTGATGTTAAATTCTTCATATTACTTTACTTTCAGGCCATAAGCGCTCTGAAAGTTATCCCATTCCTCTTCTCTAAGGGTATTTTTCTATGCTTCATAACCCTTTTGACCGTAATTTCTCCTATTCTTTTCAGCATCCGATTTCTATCAGGTTTAAGGGACTGATTTTCTTCCAAATAAGCATCGAAAAATCTTATCCTGTCAGAAGCAGTTATCCCGGGGACTACCATTCTATTGAGTTGCACCAGATTTTTAATCCGATGTTTTGCTGTAATGATAGAGACCTGTTTTGTTCTTTCGTTATCGAGGAGATAGACAAGACATCTTCCTTCAGCCATTACAATAAATATATTTACCGGGAGGAGATCTCCATGGATAATGCTAAACTTATGTAACTTTCCTATTTCCCTTCCTAACTGATATACCATTTCACGTTTTGCCTTAAGGCTGGTAAGTGATGGAAACACCTCCATGAGGGAAGACCCTTTGACTGGAAGTGTAACCAAAAAAGATTCCTGTAATAACCCAAAACTCCTTTTTTCTCCAATAGCTACTACCTCAGGAGCACGGAAGCCTTTACTCTCTAACATTTCCCCTGCTTTCCATGCCCGATAGGCCCTGGATCCTCTAAAAAGGTCTTTTATCTTAAATAAAAAGCCCGCAGACTGGAAGGTTTTTATAAACAATTCACCAAGTGCAGGATAATAAGTCTTCCAGACTATGGAATGGCGGGATGTATGAAAAGGATGTGACTCTTTTTTACAAATATTTTCCAGAAGCCATTTTGTAATACCTTGAAACCGTTCGTCAATAGAAAGCTTATATCCACCCTGGTAAAATTTAACAAAACCCATAGTTACACTCCGGCGCAAAATGGATTGATGTATGGTAGGCGGTGAGATAAAGTTTTTCTTACTCCTCGTCTACGCCAATTATGTATCATTATTTGCTCCATGTAAGAAATATTTTCATGGTTATGTTAAAAGGCTTTTATACACGGCTTCGGTCTTTTCAACCATTCTATCTACGGAGAATTCATTTACTTTCCTGAGACCTTTACGCGCCAGGTTCTTCCTTAATTTATCATCGGTTAAGAGCTTTATCATGGCCAATGCCAGAGCTTTTGAGTTCATAGGAGGAACTACGAGACCGGTAATACCATCTTCCACAATCTCCACACTTCCTCCAACATCCGTTGTAATAACCGGCACGCCTGTAGCCATTGATTCCTTAAGCACACCTGGCGAGCCTTCACCACTGATGGAAGATAAGACAGTAATTGTGCACAGGGAAACTGCCTGAGGAATATCCTTTTGAAAACCAAGAAATGATACCCTCTCAGCAATATCCAAATTCTTTGCATATCGCTCTAACTCTTCTCTTTTCTCTCCATCACCGATCACCAAAAAACGTGCAGTAGGAATAATGGCTGAGACTTCTTTTGCCGCTTCCAAAAAGTATCTATGTCCTTTATGTTCGGCAAGATGGGCAATAATTCCTACTACGGGTTCTGATGGCTCACAATTTCTTTTCTTGTAACGATTAAGGTCTATGGCGCTGTGTATTGTTACTACTAATTGAGGAGGGATGCCGTAATGTATGAGACTCTCTCTTATATCTTCAGATACGGCAATTACCTTATCAACACCCATGTATTTAAGCCTTCTCAAAGAATGTTTGATAGGAAAACTGACCCTCCTTGAGACTACTGTTTTATGGCCTTTCGTTAGCATGGACGCCAGAAGTCCCAGGGTATGGGCATTGGATGTATGGAGGTGTAAAATATCATAGCCTCTTCTCAATAATTTAGCGACAGAGAAGATGGCACAAGGGTCGACACCGCCTCTCATCCTTACTTCATCAACCCATAGTTTCTCTACCTTTGCTCTTTCCGCCAGAGGACTATTAGGCTGGCATATGACGCCTGATTCATATCCCCGGTCTCTCAATCCCTTAACCAGGTAAAGAACTTGTTGTTCTCCACCGCGCCAGGTCTTTTCAGTATTTATGTGGAGGATTTTCAATTTATGTAAAAGAATTTCAATTCTGTAGGGCAACCCTTTAGGGTTGCTCTTTCCCGCGCACGTTCATGCGGGAAGCAAGGCTAAAGCCTTGCCCTACGGTTTCATAAAAAACAAAATAGCTGAAGGCCTAATTTAATATTTAGAAATTTCAGAGTTTTCCATTATGCTGTTAACACACCCCTAATCCAATTGTAGAGACACGGGATTTTGCGTCTCTCCAGGGGAACGAACCCACCCCTAACCCCTCCCAAGAGGGGAATAAAAAGTCCCCTCTTGGGAGGGGATTTAGGGGTGGGTAAAAAAGAAAAGTCGTTGGGTTTTGCCTTTTAAGACCAAACTAATTTAAAAGCAAAGTCTTTTATCGTTATTTATCTTTTCTCTGTACCTTTCTTTGCGCCCTGATAGTCGATTATATTGATTAACTCCCAGAGTTTTGCGTATTTTAAAAATACATAATAAGCCGAAGATATAGCTATGATAAAACCTGGAAGCCCATCCCTAAAGCCTTGTTTCAGGATATATTTTTTAAGAAATGTTAACGGAGGCCTTACCATGAGGCTCAGGAGGCCATCTCTTTTACCTCTTTTTTTGTATTCTTTAGCCGCCACACTGGTAAGGTTATTCATGGTCTTCACATGGTCTTCAATATTTTCATAGGTAAAGTGATATATATTGCCCTTCAGATAGCCAATCTTCCCATCAACCATAACTTCATCGTGGGGGTCAACCCCGTTCCATTTTCCTTTTTCCGTCCTAAAGAACCTGAGTTTGTAATCAGGATACCAACCGCTGTGCTCTATCCATCGGCCTAAATAATAGACCTTACGAGGTATAAAGTAACCATCATAATGACCTCCTTGCCCTAAGATGCTTTGAATCTCTGCTGCCAGTTCTGGAGAAACCTTCTCATCAGCATCGATATTGAGAATCCAGTCATACGTAGCAAGCTTTTTAGCAAAGGTCTTTTGGGTATTTATGCCTGGCCACGGGTTATAAAATATCTTTTCCGTGTACTCCTTACAAATGCTGATTGTTTTGTCACTGCTCCCAGAATCTACAATGATTATCTCGTCAGCCCATGTAAGGCTTTCTAAGGCATCACGGATATTTCTTTCCTCGTTAAGTGTTATGATGGTGACGGAGAGTTTTTCCATATGTATGTTTAGGAAATTCAAATGATTTATTCTAAGGGTAAAATAATACCATCAAATAGGCGCAGAAAGCAAGAAATTCCTAAGGCAGATGAGCTATTTCCGGATCAATCATTTTAATTCTTGAAAGAGAAAAATAAAAAACTATAATCTAGTGCTTGCACGTTAACTTTATAATAAAGAGAATACATAGTAATTCTTTTAAGGAATAAATAATTCATGAAATGGTCCCAAACACTAATTCCTACCTTGAAGGAGAGCCCTTCAGAGGCTGAAATTGATAGTCATAAACTTATGATTCGGGCGGGTCTTATCAGAAGAATCACGGCAGGCGCTTATGCCTATTTGCCACTTGGAATACTGGTTTTGAATAAAGTTATCAATATGGTGAGAGAGGAAATGAACCGGGCAGAGGCTGTTGAGGTGTTTCTTCCTGCGCTCCAACCGCTTGACCTTCTGCAGGAGAGCGGACGTTTAAACATATTTGGTGATGATTTAATTACCTTTGAAGACCGGCACGGCAAGGTAACTGCATTAGGTCCTACTCATGAGGAAATTATTACGGATATCGTAAGGAATGAGATTAATTCCTATAGACAGCTTCCTGTTACCCTGTATCAAATTCAAACCAAGTTTCGTGATGAAACAAGGCCAAGGTTTGGTGTCCTGCGGAGTAAGGAGTTTATTATGAAGGATGCCTATAGCTTTGATGTGGATTATGAAGGACTCAATAAGAGCTATAAATCCATGTACGATGCATATTGCCGTATATTTGACCGGTGTGGTCTTGAGTATATCATTGTTGAAGCAGACTCTGGTGCTATGGGTGGTGATGTCTCCCATGAATTTATGGTTCCCAGTAACGTGGGTGAAGATATCCTGATCCGGTGCTTAAAATGTGGCTACAGTGCCAATCGCGAACGTGCTGAGGCCGCACCCATTCCTTCGGAGAACAATGCAATTCCTCAAGCATTGAAAGAAATTTCTACTCCTAATAAGCGAACAATTCAGGAGGTGAGTGACTTTTTGAATGTAAAGCCAAACCGGATGGTTAAAACGATGATTTACATTTCGAACGGGCAGCCTATTGCCATTCTCTTGCGGGGTGATCATGAGGCCAATGAGACAAAGCTTGCTAAGGTTCTGGGACAAGAGACTCTTGCACTTGCAGACCATACCACGATTGAACATATCACGGGTGCACCAGTAGGTTTTGCTGGTCCTGTAAGATTGCCGGTAAAAATCATTGCTGATCAGGCAGTGTCCGTTCTTAATAACTTTGTTACGGGCGCTAACAGGCCAGACAATCACTTGTTAAATGTGAATCCTGAAAGGGATTTTACGATTGATCGGGTTGCCGATATTCGGTATGTAGCCAAAGGAGATAGGTGTCCAAAATGTTACCATGAAATCGATATCTCGCAAGGTATTGAAATTGGACACGTCTTCAAGCTAGGTACGAAATATAGTGATGCACTTAAGGCCAAATTCCTTGACCCGAATGGTAAGGAAAAATCTATGATCATGGGGTGTTACGGGATTGGAGTTAACCGCATCATTGCATCCCTTATCGAGATATCACATGACGAAAATGGTATTATATGGCCATTGTCATTGGCTCCGTATCATGTCATTATCATACCTGTTAATGTTAATGATGTACCGAGTATGCAGATGGCGAATCAACTGTATGATGATCTTACCAAGAATGCAGGTCTTGAAGTGTTGTTGGATGACCGGGACCAAAGGCCAGGAGTGAAGTTTAAGGATGCAGATTTGATCGGTATCCCTATAAAAATTATTATTGGTAAGAAGTTTACAGAGACAAAAGAGCTTGAGATAAAATTAAGGAAAACCGGCGAAACATTCCTGACACCACCTGAAGAAGTTAGATCAAGATTAAAATCTCTATTTGAAATATTATCAAAACCTTAAAATTAGCCACGAATTAACATGAAATGAAAAATAAATTAACCACAGATTAACACGAATAAACACTGATAAAGATATTTAAAGAGTGCTTTAATTTGAACATGTTAGGAAATACAAATTCCTTAGTTGTACTATTAACATCGTCAGTTTCTTTTTTTAGAGAAAATTCAGAGATGTGTTGATATGAGACAGAGTTTCACTCGTATATTCGATAGCAAAACAAAGATAAAGATGCTGAAGACCTCATTTAAGCCGATTTTCATTCGTGTCCATTCGTGTTAATTCGTGGCTAAACTTCTATGGGACAAATCTCTTTACCAAAACCTGCAAATTTAATTATCGGTATACTAACAAGCATTCCTGAGCTTTTATTCCAAATAGATAAGACACTGGAAGTATATTTCGGTCCTATAGACCTTCGAAGTGATATCCTACCCTTTACCTTTACTGAGTATTATAACGAAGAAATGGGTACAGGTATCCAAAGGCAGTTCTACAGTTTCGAAAAGCTGATAATGCCAGACGAGATAGCGCCCATTAAAGTACAGACCAATACACTGGAGGAAACCATTGCTTCATCAAAGAAATATCCTGTACAGCGACCCATCAATATTGATCCCGGCTACATGAATGAAAGTAGGCTCATCCTTGCCTCTACGAAAGATTTTTCCCATCGTATTTATCTACGAGATGGAATATATGCCGAAGTAACCCTCAACTATCGTGGTGGAAGACATGAATCCTTTCCCTGGACATTTCCAGACTACAAGAGCGCTGATTATCAAAACTTTTTTCTCAAGGCAAGAGAAGTTTATGTGAAGAAGCTCAAGGGAAAAGAACACTATTAGAATATTTTATCAGTGTTTATCTGTGTTAATCCGTGGTCAATTTAAAAGATGTTTATGTAATTACTCCTGTTTTCTCTATGTTCTCTGTGATTAAATTTTTTAACAAAAGGAATAAATCTCTTATGGAAAAGACCTTAATTATATTAAAGCCAGATGCTGTTCAACGCCGTTTATTAGGAAAGATCATTGCTCGATTTGAAGAAAAGGGATTTCAAATACTTGGGATGAAAATGACGCAGATTTCAGAATCCTTAGCGAGAAAACACTATGCCCCGCATGAGGGTAAGGACTTTTTTGAACCATTGATTAGATACACAACCTCAGCGCCAGTAGTGGTTATGGCGCTTAAAGGCAAGAATGCCATAGAAATCGTCCGAAAGATGATGGGAGCCACCTTTGGCTCTAAGGCTGAACCCGGCACGATCCGTGGCGACTATGCTGTCAGTAACCGTTTCAACCTGATCCACGGCTCCGACTCTCCTGCTTCTGCCGAAAAAGAAATCGGTATCTTCTTTAAGAAAGAAGAACTCTTTGAGTACAACCTAACGGATATTCAATGGGTTTATGATATGTCGACAGGGGATATAATATAGGAATATGGGGATATTTGCATTGAATATGACAGTAAAATTGCCTGATTAACAGAGATATTGAAAGATTTTACTATCGGGCAGTGAAAGTCCTGGAAAAAGCAGGCTATTGGAAGATAGCGCAAAGAATATCGATATTTCATACAAAACTCAGAAACAAATGCATCCAGGTAGTACATGATTTACATGGTAAGGCGGTTTTATAATGATAAAATTACAAATTCAATCTGACACAGAGGATGGAATTATTGATGTTATTCGGGCTGCCATTTCTGCTGAAATCAAAAGGCTCGAGATTGGCTTGAGTAAAACAAACATGCATATTAAAAAGTTTGAAACTGAGTATAAGGTAACATCAGAAGTATTTCAGAAAGAGTTTTCAGCCGAAAACCTGAAAAATGGAGACCAGGAATATATAGAGTGGGCAGGCGAATTGAAGAAATAGAATATGTTGCTCACTGAATATTTCGCCAGACTTGTAAAGGGTATTGAGGAATATTCAGGTATGATAATGCTGACCATAAACCTCGGTTAAACTTCAATTCTCATAAACACCTCTCATCGGGCGAAATAGTTCAATCTGGTGTGCCCGAATTAAACAATATTTTTGAAGAAGTAATGGATTATATTTTACGAATTAAATAACAAAACACAACTCCTGTGAAATAAAGGTATTATCTACTCAGTAGCCTGTAAATCTTAAATTTGCATTCCCAGAATTCCTGGTTAGATTTACTACATCTGGTAATATAAGCCAAATGAAGCATTAGCAATTCTCTTACTTCAAATTAAAAATCAAGGGCATATTAGTATACTCACTTAACATATCCTTCTGTTTGATTCTTGCCATAGGTGACCTCATACAGTGATCCTATCGCAATAAAAGAATTCCGGCTGTTGGGTTTTCTTGCATCTGTTGTATGGTTTCATAATGTGCTCGTATCAATTTCTCGATTTGGCTAGTAGTACAATTACCTACTCTGATCCAGATTATCTTGGGAGGGAAACCTCGCAATGTACTTATAGTGATCAACGCCTGAAACCGGACAGGAAGAGATATCATGATTATGGTATAAGGTATCTTTCTTTTTCAATCCCGAAGGGATGTCATGATGATAGCAAGAACAGAAAAAAGGTTTTCAACCCCGAAGGGGTGACATGAGGAACCTGCGTTCCGGTGTCATCCCTTCAGGATTTGATTTCATGATACTTTCTTATCTATAACCATGTCGCCCCTTCGGGGTTATGTATCCGTAGGTTTTCACTGTGTTTTGAGATACGCGGTATGTTCGGTTTCATATATGGAGCACTATAATTCGTTGAAATCAGCGTCTCTAGTTACAATAATAAATCCGCGTTCAAGCGCCCATTTCCAGACCTCATCATCTGTAGCGCGATCAAGTCCTTTTAAGGAAACATGTGTTGAATCAGGGAATACATCTGCGATGTCTGTCAACTAATTTCGGTGACAAATTCTGATCAAAGAGGAGTTTCATTATTACGTTATCAGAAGCTGGCGTTCACGGTCTGCAGCATAGCTCAAACACGCCTGGATGTCTTCCTTTGTCAGATAGGGGAAATCTTTTAGGATTTCCTCTGGAGCCATGCCAGCAGCCAAATATGACAATATATCATATACTGTAATGCGCATACCACGAATACAAGGCTTACCACAGCGTTTACCGGGTTCAATTGTTATTATCTCTTGATATTTCATCTTAAATTAGAGAATCCTAAATAAAGTATTTAAAAGGTTAACTATAATGACAGATTGACACTAACTATAACCGAATAAAGACCCTTTTTCAACAAAAAGGAAGTATTAAAACAATGTGTTTCCCGCAGCTATTTAGCTAAATGAAGAGTTGCCTATCTACCATTCATTCTGAGCCTGTTAAAGGGTAGTTGTCAATCTAAGTGTTCCTCCATCTTGTTCGCAATATCTTTCCCGTTCCCCGTTTTCACGAGGACATAGTTTGGGAAAACGCTTGTACGGAAACTCTGTTTCACGAATAAAGAGATACTACGTATAATTCCTGTAGGGGCAAGTTTGAAACTTGCCCCTGCTCGAAACAGAATTTCGAATCAATTGTGGGGTTGCCCAAAAAGTCCTAAAAATCAACATTTACGCATACCGTAGGTAAGGGCGAATCTTGTATTCGCCCTTATGTATTACACTGGTAAATACTTTTTGGATAACTCCAAGCTTCTAATAATGTCTTGTGACATTGCCATGAATTAAAGATTTGGTCCAGGCGCTTAGCGCTTCATGACCGGCAAAATCTTGTCAATGTCCTGTAATCATGTCCCAAAAGTGTCTTACGAGACAGAAGTGTCTCAGGACATATATGTCTCATGAGACACTTTTCATACCGAATACAATAATTCCATTTTTTTCGCTTATTGTTGTAAATTTTTATTGATATAAGATTTATGATATAAAATTGAAAATCCCTTCCAATGGTACAGAAATAGCCTCCTATAAACAAAATTGGGAGATAAATCCCATCTGCGTGAGCATAATTAAATAACGGAACAAGACAACCATGTGTTGAATAGTCTATATCAAAAAGACTTGACAGATATATCTTGTTTTTGGTAGAAACATCGTAACATCTAAGATAGAAATGAATTGTGAAGATTTCCTTGTAAAGATACGGCGTAACAATTCATTCATTTCCTCTACGTCAGCATTTGTAGTAAAAAGTTTTGATATTTCAAATAAATTGTAGGGAGTAAACCGATGGTATATTTCTTGCAGCCAAGCCAAGCCAAGCCAAGCCAAGCCAAGCCAAATAAATAACCCTATTTTAGTTTCGATATTTTCTAAAACGCCTTTTCTGGATTTCGCCAGAAAAGGCGTTTTTTGTTTAATCAGGTTTGAAAAACAGATGGATAAGAAAAAAAGTTCTTGTCATTATTAAAATCAGTACTCACTATCGACGTTATCGTACTGGCTGTTGGAGAAGAATGTATGGCAAATCCTTTAGACTTGGTCAAATTGACTTCATTGATGAAGCTCACCAGCGGTAAACCTGGAATTAAAATCGGATTAATAGATGGACCGGTTGTTATGAGCCATCCCGACCTTGAGACCAAAAATATCCGTACTGTTTCCGGGAAAATCCCAGGTGAATGTACTCAAAAGGGTAGCGATGCTTGTCTGCATGGAACCTTTGTTGCGGGTATTTTATGCGGGAAAAGAGGTTCTGTTGCTCCAGCGATCTGCCCTAACTGCACTTTAATGGTGCGTCCCATTTTTACCGAATTAACCTCCGTTAGTGAACGTATGCCAAGCACTACACCTCAAGAACTAGCTGGAGCTATTATCGAGTGCATTGAGGCAGGTTCCCACGTTTTGAACTTAAGCGTTGCGCTTGCACAACCGTCATCCAGAGGTGAACGTGAATTAGAGGAAGCGTTAGATTATGCAGTGAAACGCGGTGTTATCGTTGTCGCAGCTTCAGGTAACCAGGGAACCCTTGGAAGCTCCGCCATTACTCGACATCCCTGGGTTATTCCAGTAGTTGCGAGTGATCTTCAGGGAAGACCGATTAGTGAATCGAATCTGGGAAGCTCTATCGGCCGGAAGGGTCTATGTGCTCCCGGTGTTGATGTTACCAGCCTTGGAACTGAGGAGAAACCTCTTACATTGGGAGGAACAAGCGTAGCAACACCTTTTGTGACAGGTGCGATTGCACTCTTGAGGTCGGAATTTCCTGCCGCTACTGCTGCTGATGTAAAGTTTGCTATAACCCAAGCAGGTATGCGCAGAAGAAATACAATCGTACCTCCTTTGCTTGATGCATGGATGGCATATCAAATCATGACAAATAATTTAGAAAGGAGGTAAATGCTATGGAAAAAGATGAGGCGACGGACAACCACGAGGAAAAGAGTGAAAACCGTCCTTTCCGTGTGCGTCTTCCAGGTTTCGTTGCCGACGAGGATATTGGTCTTGGTGATGTTGTTAAGCGAGTAACCTCAGCAGCAGGAATTAAGCCATGTGGTGGTTGCGAACGCCGTGCTGCGGCGCTTAATCAATGGTTTGTTTTTACAGGCTGGCATTCGAAGTAGAGGATCATCAAGAAGGTATCTTATTGAGACAACAGTTTACCCATTAGTCTAAAACGCCACAAATAAAATAAAACCTGATTTGTCTTATATTCAGAGGGTTCATAATCAGTGAATATTTAAATTGATATACAGGGTGGCACGGACAAACTTCGTTTGTCCGTGTAGAACTTGCACGACGTTTTTTATAACTTATCCATTTAAAAAGGAGGGAATTTTATGGAACAAACAGAAGATAGAAAACAGTTAGGAGACAAACCCAGTGAGACAAATGTAACAACAGCACAATCTCCGGAAGACCGTGAGGGTGTGACGTTACCTCCACAACCTAAAGGCTCAACATCCGGTGAATCCCCATGTGCGAGAAACAGTTGTGGAGGAGGCGCTATGACCTATTCCAACGTGTATGCGTTGGGCAGGATCGAAACACGTTTTCCCAGCCTGGGAACAGAAAAAGAATTTGCCCAGGCTATGGCACGAACAAAGACATCCGGGCTTACAAACCAACAGGCATTCCATGCAGTTTTATCAGAACGGCAGAACCGTTATTTAGCACGGAAACTGTGCTGGATACTGACCATCGAAGGCATGGAGACATATATCTTGCAGCCGCGTGATCCTGCAGATTTTGATCTGTTGATCGAAGCTGTCCGTCCAGCTCCCAGTCCCATGGACATTGATGTAGCCATCGGAATAAAAGGACCAATTGCCCCGCCAGAGATGTGCAATGGGCTAATGGTTCCTATCGTGATGTTCGATCAGATTTATACCTTCGATCGAACATCATTTTTATCGGCCCTTAAAGAAAAAAGACCGGAGGCGATTGCTGCAGATGTATTTACAAATACCGCTGAGGAAGTGTTTGATAGGATTATGCAAATGGCTGACAATGCCGGTGCAACAGACGAACATCGCGCCTTGAACTATCTGGCAGTTCAATATGATGCAATCTATGCAAATACAGCCGAATGTCATCTGCGCAATTGTTCGTTAGCTGGGATAGAAGTTCGTCCCTCGCGTCTGAGTGGCACTCGGAAGATTTTCGATGTGATCTTTTCGTACACTAACCGTAACACCGATGTTACCGAAAAGTACTTTGTGCGGGTGGATGTGACGGAGGAATTTCCATTCCTTGTTACTAAGTTATCATCATACTACGATCGTTAAACTGGAAAAATAAAAAAATAAAAGGGGGTGAATAAGAATGAAAATGCCAGAATTTATTGCAGAAGTGTCATTATACAAGATGAACGGGAATTATCAATCAATAGCCGATTTGTCTTACAATACCAGTGAACAATCTGTTACTCCTGCTAGACCAATAAATTTACCACCGCTATGCTGTGTATGTGAGGGTGACGGCGGTTGTAAATGTAAGTGGTGCTAATCTAAAAAAAGTGGTTAATAAGTGAAGGATAATAATGTTATCGAACAGGTCTATATGAAGATAGGAGGGTAACTTAAATGACAAAACGATTGACGGATTTTTTTGCATATGGCGGGGGAATATATACACCTATTGTGTCGCCCACTTTTCAACCACGTACTGTGGGGGAACTCCGGCGACGCTTGGCTGAGTTAGGCAATCCCTGGTTCGTAGATGAGCGTCTCGGTGATGATGACCCTCTCCCTGAATACCCTATGGGTACTCAGGCAATTGAGGAAATTCCTACGGAAATACGTAGTTACAAACCAACACACGAGGATTTTGATAGAATCTTAAAGCAGCACCCGCCGGGCAATCCGTTCCTGCGGCTTCGCTGGATCGAGCTTGGCCTATTATCATCTGATGATCCTGGCATTCACGAGGGCACCTCTCAGATACCGAGGGACGAATCTGGACAATGCCATAGTACATCAAAGGAGGACAAATGAATATTGATTGGCGCAACCGATTTGGCTGGAACTGGATCAGCTCTGTCCGCGACCAAGTGGGCTCTGTTAATTGCTGGGCATTTGCAATGACTGCACTGTACGAGGCCATGGTGCGGATCGAGCATTGTGTTTGGTGTCGTCGGTCCGAAGGAGATTTAGCCCGTGGAGCTGGAAAGCAATCATGGGACATCGGAAATCCGGGAGAGGCTGCCTTTTTTGCGGAGAATTTCGGTATTGCCGATCCGGACTGTTTTCCATGGAGTGTGCCCGCCTCATTATACGTCTCAAAACCTCATGGCTCCGATATGAAACCCTTACCTTTATCTCCAACGCCTGACCGTATAGGACGTATTGTCAAGCTCAGCGAGCGGCATGTAGCGATTACAGACGTCACAGAAAAGAAGAACTGGATTGACAGGAAAGGACCGATGGCGACAATGCCCAGAGGACATGCTATATTAGTCGTAGGTTTTAACGATGACGATCCTGACCCTAAGAAAAAGTACTGGATTTTTAAAAACTCATACGGAACCGGCTGGGGGCAAAACGGTTTTGGCCAAATGGCATGGGATCAACTTGCTTCGGCGGAATTCTGGGGCATACATAATACTAATCCAGACCCTTGGACAAAAAGGCGCTTGCGCAACGGGGTGCTGGTTGAGAGTGGAAACGGACGCTGGCACAACAATTTTGAACTCTTTATCAAGCAAGGAATGACGTTGGAACACTGGTGGCGCGACCATGGAACTGCAAATTTCCCCTGGAATAAGGTCGGAATCGTTCGTTCATCTGATCGGTGGCGAGACACTTTTCATGATGATGCACTTGATTGCCCGGCGGTCATACAAAGCACGTTTAATCGCAATTATGAGGTGATTTATAGATCAAGTTCTGGTCGACTTCGTCATGTTTACTATGATCAGAATGCCGGATGGTGGTTTGATGCCACAAATGACCAAACTTTTGGCCCGAGCAACCCTGTCGGCATACCGGGATTCATTCAAAGCACACGGGGAGCGCCGGGAGATTTTGAGGTAGTCGTTCTCAAACTCAATGGCGAACTTGAACATTGGACGAAGCATAACAGTGCGCCTTGGACCCAGCGTCCTGGAACATGGTATTCCCGGGAGCAATTTGGCGCGGAGATTCGATTCGCCGGTCCTGCACTTGTTCAAAGCCACGCTGGGATAGCTAGTGAACTGGAAGCAGATAAAGGCGACTTGCATTATGTATGCACTGGCGGAGATGGTTTTATGCATCATTTCATTCGCCTCACTGGTGGCAGATGGAAACCTTTCTTAAAATTCGGTTCAAATATAACAAGCGCACCGTGCATGATCGAGGGACAATTTGATGCTAAGGACGAACTGGCTCCTGGGAACTTTGAGCTATGCGTTGCTGCGAATGGGCAAATCGAGCACTGGTGGCATAGACAGCTACCTGGTCAAACTTGGAATCGAAGTGCGGTTTTTGGCGCCGATGTACGGCGCGTGGTAGGACTTTTGGAGGGGAGTTTCGGTTTCAATTTAGAATTGATCGCAGAGAGGAATGACGGCCGATATCAGCACTATTGGCGTGATAGCAATGGTTGGCATGCAGGTGCAATAATAGTTTAAGGGATTCCATCGACTTTTTTCATGGGCTGCGGGTCAGACTTGACATGCCGTTGATTATTGATTTTCGGAGGAACAAAAAAATGTAAGTCTAGGGACACAACACTTACGAATTACCTGGACACCATACATACTTTTGAAGATTTCTATCATTCTTTTGTGAACCCTTCAGACCGGGAAAGACAGATGGGATAAAGGTAGGTTGAAGTATGAAACCCATCCTACACCAGGTAAGGTATAGTTTAGAATTCAATGAGAGTTAAAACCTTGATATATGTTTTATCAATAAAATGCTTGTTATTCCAGGTAATGAGAAAGTCTATATCGCGATTTGTTTCTAGTGCTCAAGAATAGCTGCCTCTCCGATATGAAGACCCTTTTCTGTACCTATTTTTTCGTATTGTAGAATTTAAAAATTTGAAAGGAGGTGAAATAAAATGAAAATACCAGGATTTATTGCAGAAGCATCACTTTATAAGACAAAAGGACAATACCGAACTGTTGCATCTTATACTATTCCAGAAATCCGGGTAGCGTTACAGTGGTGTCCCGATAAAAGGAAATGTAATAGCGCATGCTATTACTGTGAAGCATTCGGTAAACAGTGTGGTATTTGTGATGAGTGCAAGGATTGCGAGCCCGAGCTTCCAGGTGATAATGGTGGAGAATCCCCTCCGCCAAAACAATATCCCACAAAACCAGTTTGCAGGGAGGAATATGAAAGACGATGCCTTCCTCCGCCTTTTAATTGGTTTTGTTGGAACGAGTGTACGCGAACATGCTGTTACTATCAATCGCCGGATCAGAGATTTTGTGGCGTTGAGCCTTGTTGAGAATGACATTTTCCGAGCTTGGACAATTTATTAATTTTATCTAAAAGTAAACAAATATTTTTAAAGGGAGGTTAGCTATGAATGCTGAAAAAGTAAAACTACCACAGGATCCGATTCCAATGCGTTCAGTTCGTATTCCACCAGAACTTCTCAGAGAATTCAAGACGGAACCTATGCGTATTGTGCGAGATGTAGGGTCGAATGGTATACTTATTCTGCCTGACAATATCTTACGCAATTTTGAATTATTGTCAAAATTAAGAGATGAGTATGACGTGGTGCTTGTACCAAAATTGCAAGAGGTGGAAGAGAGATAGAAAATAAAATAAGAAGATTATTCAAGGGAACCGTCATTATGATGGTTCTCTTGAATAAATAGGATATATTGGAGGAGTAATAATGTCACTTGATGGATCAGGATGGACATCTTTTCTAAAAAATATTGGATGTATTCTAACATATAAATGCCAGGTTATGTGTCCTCATTGCATAATTGAGGCTAGTCCTGACAGAAAAGAAGAGTTATTAATTAACGATGCATTTGATTGGATCCAACAATTAGCTAATTATAGGAATGGGTATATCACAGCACTTTCACTAACTGGTGGTGAACCTTTTTATGATATTGGTAAATTGAAAAGGATCGCCAATTTTGCGGAAGATTGTGGTTTGGTAATTACGGCTGTAACCAATGCCTTTTGGGCAACTACAAGAGAAAAAGCAAGTAAGATACTTCGAGAAGTTCCTGAAATTAAAATGATTGCTATCAGTACGGATGTATATCATCAAAAATTTATACCTTTTGAAAGAGTGAAAAATGCCGTTCTAGCTGCAACCGAGTGTAACATACCTTACAATATAACTGTATGTACGGAAAATAAAGATGATAGAGAGTATAAAGAGATATTAAATAAATTACAGAAAATTACAGAAAAGGACAATATTAATACAGTTTGTACTTTTTTAGTAGGGAGAGCTTCAAAGAAGCTTTATACTCCAACATATGAAATGTCAGAAGACCCGCCTGTTTCAGCTTGTATAGCTGCTGGTTCACCTATAATCTTTCCTGATGGAAAAGTAATAGCTTGTATAGGACCGCTAATTGATTTGCAATCTTCACATCCTCTACTATTAGGAAATTTAAGGAAAAATTCAATAAATGAAATCTTCGAAGAGGCAGAATCGAATCCAATCTTACATGCAATAAGAATATGGGGTCCAAAAAAGTTAATTTCTATAATCAAAGAAGCAGGATTAAGAGAATATCTCCCCGAAAGATACATAAAGAATGGAATTTGTGATGCTTGTTATAAGCTTATGTCTAATAATAAAATTGTGGAGTTTCTTACCAATTTAGCAAATGATTTTGAATTTAATCGAAAGGTTGCATTTGCGAGGGCGTATTATCTGAATGAGACTAAAATGGCTGAAGTTTATTAATTAAGTAAAAATCCATCGACCACGAACTTTTATTCCTTTACCTGATTAATCAGAAGAAAATTGCCGATTATCATGGACTACATTACCCAACAATAAACAGGGCAAAAAAGGACTGATCTAAATTATAAGATTAAATACCCACTCACCTTACCTGCTTCTTCTGAGTGATTCGCAAAATTGTTCTTTTTATCTTACGTTCTTTGCAAATAGATCGAGATACCTTATATCATCAATGGCAAGAATCCCATCATTGACGGATGCAGTAGTTCTTTGTTTTTTAACAAAATAGTGCTCTATTTGGCTGCTGGCGTCCAGCGGCAGATTAGCGGAAGGACATTATATTTATGAAAGGGGGTGAGTGAAATGAAGGTTAAGATCAAGAAATTAAAGGGACAAGAGAAGCCAGAATGGTCGTGGACTTTCTGGTAATTGTTTCTTTAATGAAACTGGGGGTAGCAGTTGAAAAACTGCTACCCCCTATTTAATGAAGATTTAACCGAACTAGTTGAAAAGATAATAGAGATTGTGGGATGACATTTTGCGAGCTTGGAATATCTATTAATTTATCTAAAAGTAAACCAATATTTTTATATTGAAAGGAGAAACAAAATGCCAAAGGTAAATGATCTCGAAGCAAATGTGCAAAACCTAGTAGAAACCAAGGTCTTGAATCTCGATGTGTCGCTGTCATCACTGGTAAAGGGTGGCGCTATTTCTGGGCTCGACCCTTGGGATATCTGGTGTGGAAACGGTTGGATATTACGCAAGTGGCCAGGGCCTCGACCGATTGGCATCAATGAACTTGACAATATCAGGAACCTTATCCAACACGAACTCCGTTTGAAAGCTGGAGGATAAGTATAAGGGTCTTGCTAAAGATTGATGTTTTCTGCAACCCAAGAAATATTCTTCCCCTCAGCCTGTATTTGCTGAGGGGAAGAGTAGATAAGTTTTTAGGGAGATACATAAATGAACTTTTCTGAGTTAATATCAAGGCAAGCCTTGCAGTCTAGGATGCACAGCACTATACGGCTACTGCACAATGGCGCAAGTAACATCCAAAAGGCTACAGCTGGGGATGCGCGGGCTGACAAGGCGGCTTGCGAAATCGCTCTGCTATTCTGGGGGCTAAATCGACATGGGTATTTCTCCGTTGAGTCTAATACCGTAATTCAAAGCCTTCTGAATCTAATCGAGCAGCGCCTTAGGTCGAATGCAATAATTCAAGGGTTGCTTTGGAAACCGTCGCGCGCTTTTATGCTGTGTATGGGTACAGCATTGCTAAATAAGCTTGGAAGACATAACACTAAATTTGATAACATAGCACGCGCCGCATGGAGGAAACTATTCTTAGATTCATCCGAAAGAAGTCCATTTCAATTGCTTGAAGTCAAATGGAGTTCTCAAATCCTAGGGGTAAATATTCCACTTAATATTCCAGATGATAGCTTATTACATCGCAAGTCTTCTCCGCTGATGATGAATGCTGATGATGGTTACGCTTTTACGCATTCCGTATTCTACACCACGGATTTTGGCTGCCATCCATTGCCACTAACGACTGTCCCGAATGATATTTGGGAGACAATAGAATCTGGAATTATGTGGAGTCTATTACGATTTGACTTTGACCTCTTAGGTGAGTTTCTATTGACAGCGTTCTATTGTCGAATGCCGTATACACCCATCTTTTACATTGGGCTGAGTGCGCTATTTTTGACTTGGGATGTTAATGGTTTTGTACCAGATAGAGAGCTTAGTGCTTCAGAACTCACATCTAGTGGAATTTTCTATGGTATTTATCATGCTAATATTGTTGCCGCACTTTTATCCAGCGAACTTATGAAGCATAAGATGGATTATGATAGAGAAGCGATGCCATTACTCGTTTCGTCAGCCTCTTTTGAAGCGTTGTCTGCCAAATGTTCCTCCGTGTTGTCAAAATTCAATTTTGATAAGAACGAAAGGTTTCATCACAAGTTTATGTCAGCTTCTGCGTTATTAGAGAATGTCTTGGGACGCAGGGTAACAGAAAAGCTTGTATCAGTCCTCGGTGATGGTATGCTATCACATGCATATCCAGACTTGCTAATTGGGTATGGTCTTACATATCAGGACTTTGCGGCTGTATTGGTAGGTGTGAGTAGATCACTTGATAAAAAACGCATGTCGCCGACGATGGCCTGCGCGATTGAATGGTTGGTTATGGCCACAGAAATCCATGAATTAGCAACAGATAGCAACCATGATGGTATCGAGTATTCTTTAAATATCACCTAACAACCGCATCAACTTGAACTAGTTGCGTAGGATGGGTCAATCGGAGCGGTCTCATCGATTTCGTTGAATGTTATTATTTGATGGATGCGCTGTCGTCCATTCGGCAAGCTCAGGACAGGCTTCATCCATCCTGCATGGCTAAGATTTCAGGAAATCAATGCCATAAGATTTTACATCATGAGAATGTTTTGAATCATACTTTAAAATAGCTCTGGCTATCAGTGAAAAATTATCATCTGGTAATGTATGGGGAATTATGAGGACTCCACTATGAGAACGATGCTCATGAAAGAATTGAACGGTCAGGCGGATAAAATCATTCCTGTTGCGTGTTACAAGGCATCTCTTTTCAGAGGCAACCAGTTTAAGGTGTTCTCTATCTTCCGCCTGCACCATGCCAGTTTCATGGGCGCTGACGGCATCTATGCTGTGTTTTCTGAGTATTTCTGCAATCTTTGGGCTCAAATCTTCATCAAGATAATATTTCAACGGTTGTCTCTGATAAGGAATGGGAATCTTTTATGAATGTGCTCTTCAGCCTGGTAGGGTTGGCAGTGCCCACCAAAAAATCAGCAATGCAGGACGGGTCAAGCGGAGCGTACCCATCCAACTGAACGAAAGTTACAGGAATTCTGAAGGGGTTAAAACATTGATAGACGTCTTTCCGGTAAAGTGTTTGGTATTCCATAGAATGATTGTTTCTATACCGATAGCTATTTTCGAATGATTTGTTTAAAGTCCCAATACTTTTTTCAGTATAAAATCTACGTCCTTCAGAACGTCCGCATTTTGGAAAGGGTTTTTCGTATGCCAATACCGTCTCCTACTGTATTTTCAAAGGCCTTCCGAGTTTTTATCTCTTCCTTATCGAGAAAAGAGATAGATTCCTCTTCAAATCCTTTCCAAAAAGGCCTTTCATGCTCATATTGAATTCCCACGGAGTTACCAGATGGTTTTTATATTGGGAAGGTTTTGAAGGGTTTCGTCTTTTGTGATTATGGGGAGGTTGAGATATCTTGCAGTTGAGACAATGATCTTATCGTGAAGTTCAGGGATGTCTTTTAGGGTAATCATTTTCTGGAGAATGGGGTAATCGAGTGCGCTGATCACAAAATTTTCACTTTCACGTATTTCTTTAAATAATTTCTTAAAGTTAAAGGATATGCGTTTTTTATCAAAAATGCTTAATGCTTCTGCAATGACAATTGAAGGCACAAAGATTACATTTTCTCCTTTTTCACATTTCTCAAAGATTGCTGATGCCTTTGGACTTATTTTAGGACTGTCTGTAAACCACCAGAGAAGGGCGTGTGTGTCCGTTACAAAGTTCATAAAAGCTTTATATCACTATTTTGCTAGAGAGGGACTTTTTCGCGGAAGTTACATCTTCATCGGTAATATCCACCCCTTTGAGAATGCCCCTGAGCGATATGATTTTTTTACCTGTTGGAGCGAGTTTCTTGAGAACGGTTAATTTTAAATCAACAATCTCTTTCTCAATAGTTTCAATCTTATGGAGTATATCAATAGCGCCGTTTAAAGCTATCTGTTTCATGGGAGTTGTTCCTTTTTTAAGAATATTTATTAAATATTAATCTTTGTGTGAGGTTAGTTTTAATGTAAATACTGCTCTTTGTCAAGATATTACTGAGATATTTATTAAGCCTAGAGCGTGTTATGCGCTTTTGTGGATAAAACTGTTATAATTTGGGTATGGAACCAAATAAAAACAAAAGAAAACCATACCCAAGTGATGTCACTGATGCTGAATGGGCATTTGTCGCCCCTTGCCTGGCCTTGATGAAAGAGGAAGCTCCTCAAAGAGAGCATTTTTTGAGAGAAGTCTTCAATGGGCTGAGATGGATGGTCAGAGGGGGAACCACCTGGAGGATGATCCCCCATGATCTTCCTTCCTGGTATACCATCTACCAGCAAGCTATGAGATGGATAAGAGCTGGAGTCTTTGAGGCCATTGTTCGTGATCTTCGAGAGATCTTGCGGCTGGCTGAAGGAAGGAAAAAGGAGCCTTCTGCGGCGATTATCGATAGCCAGACTATTCAGTCTACCCCTGAGAGTGGAGGAAGAGCCGGATATGATGGACACAAGAAGAAGAAGAAAGGAAGCAAGATCCATATGGCTGTCGATACTCTCGGACATCTTCTGGCTTTGCAGGTAACTCCTGCCCATGAGCAGGAACGAGCTCAGGTGAAGAAGCTTTGTCAAGAGATTCAGGAAGTAACGGGAGAATCCGCCTTGATAGCCTTTGTGGATCAAGGCTATACAGGTGATCAGGCAAAAGAGGATGCCAAAGAGCATGGAATAGAGCTTCAGGTGGTGAAGCTCCCTCAGGCAAAGAAAGGATTTGTACTTCTCCCCAGAAGATGGGTCGTTGAGAGATCCTTTGCCTGGAAGAGCAGGTTCAGAAGACTCGTAAGGGATTATGAGCGAATGCCTGAAGCGCTGGACTGGTCTTCATTTCCTTGCTTTTGCCATACTCATGCTCAGAAGATTTGCTAAGGTGATATTTCAAAGTGCATAACACGCTCTAGTAGGGTGGGCAGTGCCAACCGGAAAATAGGCAAGAAGGATAGGACAAGCGGAGCTGAACGAAAGTTATAGGAATTCTGAAGGGGTTAAAACTTTGACAGACGTCTTTCCGGTAAAGTGTTTGGTGTTCCATGTAATGATTGTATCTATGTTGTTTGTCTCTAACGTCCATAAAATGACGGAGTCGCCGAGTCGGAGTCCTCTCTGTATTCTGGACAGACATTCCGAAACGAGCGTGGCCCAGAAGTCCTTTTCTTCGTTTGCTGTGAAACGTGGAAAGAGTATTTGTGTATCTTCGGCTGTGAGGTACTTATGAAAGAGCGTCATGGAGTCTTCTTTTCTTATAGCAGTGGTAAGTATTCCGCACAATTCAAGAAGATTGAAGATGGTAATGGCCTTGATTTGATCGCCAATCTTGTCGAAAAATCCTCTCGTGGCATTATACCTTTGGTCATTATGGAAGATATGATAAATGGCAAGAACATCCGTATCAAGTGCAATCATATCGATAGTCATTTTCGAACAATTTCTATTACGTTGCTGATATCTGTTGAACCAAAGGTGGTTTTAACAGCTTCCTCAATGCTTGCTGAATCTAGTATCAGATCTTTTAGTTTACCTTTTTTCTTAAGCTTTCCATCGAGATAAAGAGATACAGAATGTTGAATATCGTCTATGGAGGTCATTACTACTTCAAATTCTTTACCAACGGCAGATGTTGCTAATTCATCCGGAATGGAGAGATGTCCATCGGGAAGGACTTTTCCTTTGAACCTATATGTTTTATGAAAGATATTCATAAGCATATTATTAAAGTACATGAAATCTTTGTCAAGTATTAAATGAGTTGTGTAGGATGGGTCAAGCGGAGCGGACCCATCGATCCCGTTGAATGTTATTATTTGATGGGTGCGTTGTCGCTTCACCCATCCTACATGGCTTAAAAGTATTTTTTACAAGCATTTTTTAACAAAGTAATGCTCTAATTGATCACTGGGCGTCCAGCGACAGATCAGCAGCAATCTTATTTGCTGAAGGACATTTTACATATATGAAAGGGGGTGAGTGAAATGAAGGTTAAAATCAAGAAATTAAAGGGACAAGAGAAGCCAGAATGGACGCTCAAGGGTTGGTAATTGATTGTTTCTTTAATAAGGGGTAGCAGTTGAAAAACTGCTACCCCTATTTAATGAAGATTTAACTGAACTAGTTGAAAAGATAAAATCAAAATTTGGTCCATGGTTGGGGAGATTGCACAATTGAATGATCGTATGGCTGATCAATTGACCATATAACCATTTAGCCATAGAACTGTTTTTCCAAGTAGATAAGGTTAAGAGACAAAACTCAATTTTTTTTATATACCCGAAGTTCTTGAACCAGCAAAAGGAGATTCGGTTATGCTTTTTTCGGGATATTTCCCTCCCTCAATATCCATGGGGCAAGTGGGTTGGTTACTCTGGCAATAGCCTTGAAGTGTTCATGTTGGAAGTGGTCATCAGCAGAAAAAATTTCTGTAACAATATCTGCCAGAGGTAAGCACATAAATAATCATAGATGTGAATATCCGAGGAAAGGCTTTTATAGAAAGAGGCTTCGATTAACTCTATTGTAAGATTTACTATATGGAACTTAGGGGTTTTAAAACTCTCCAGGATATCTTTTCTTATATTAACGGAAAGGTTGCTTTTGCGTAATACATCAAGGATTTCGGCAATTTGGTGAGTAGTTATTGCTATGATAAGGTTGGCATCTTCTAGTTTTTCAGTTAGGAACTGAACCGCCCGATTATGAATCTTTACGAATTCCAGTCTTTTGGGAATTACGTAAGCATAATACCAGATGTTGGTATCAATGAATATGAAATTAGTCAACATCTATCTGAGTATCTTTGATAAGTTCCTTAGACGTACGCGTAGGAAGAGTACTTTTGAGGTGACGGATTATTTTTTTCACAGCCGGAGGAATCTTTTGTTTCCTATGTGCTTCAGGAGAAACAATAGCGATTTTAACAACTTGATGTTCTCCTAATTTAAGGACTTTCGTGGGTTTTAATACCCCATTTTCATAGATAGCTTCAATGATTTTAGACATATTATTTCCCTTGCTAAAGTATCGTAAGTGCAGAAGTACCAGTAGAATTGCAAAAATCAAAAGGGTAATAATCATATTTTATGACTAATTATTCAGGGAATCAAGCGCAATTAAAGGGACACATGGGTCTTGGTATTCGTTCTATTTAGTCATTATTTGATAGGTGCGCTGTCGCTTCACCCATTCTACACAGCTATTTTCGAATGATTTGTTTAAAGTCCCAATACCTTTTTCAGTATAAAATCCACGTTCTTCAGAACATCTGCATTTACTGCTCCCCATCGTTCTGAAAACCATTGGATAGAAAGAGATTTCACCTGGTCGCTCGTATATGGAAGTTTGACGAATACCACCTTCAGGAGGTGATATGAGGGACGTGGAGCCGAAAGGGTTTATTCTTTCTGAAAGTTGTAATAGGGCAAACAACAATCAATCCCCATGTACTCTTGTTGAGTTCATCAACGGAAACAACAAGGGCGGGATGCAGGTCTTGTATTTCTAAACCGATAGATGGGCTGAAATCAACGAGCCAGATTTCTCCTCTTTTTGGAAAGGGTTTTTCGTATGCCAATACCGTCTCCTAATGCATTTTCAAAGGTCTTCCGTGTTTTTATATCTTCCTTATCGAGAAAAGATATAGAGTCCTCTTCAAATCCTTTCCAAAAAGACCTTTCATGCTCATCCACAAGTTTGTCAACTAATTCCATAATGCTGATATGTTCAGCCGTGGAAATTTTTTTAAGTCTTGCCTGTGTTGTCTTAAGCACTCTTAGAGTTGTCGTTTTCATAATAATCCTCCATATATTTGTCTACAAGTATATCATGTATACAAAGGTTTTCAATTTTAATTTTGTATCAGTTTACCGTCGAGGGCGCTGAGAACGCAGAGTGATAAAGGGAAAAGGAGAAACTATTGCATAATTTTAAATCAACAATTTCTTTCTCAATAGTTTCAATCTTATGGAGTATATCGATAGTGCCATTTAAAGATGTGTGTTTCAAGGTAATAAATTTAAAATTGTCGCTGGATTGAGGTTATAAATTGGTATTACTGACAATTCAAATCAGTAAAGGGGAAAGGTATTCATATTACATCACCTTTATTAAAGGTTGTTATATAGAGAGTCCTCTGATAATGAATATCAGGATGACGGGTAAATTATTCAAGATAGGGTTGGCGTAGGCGCGGTAATATTTTTAAAAATTTCACAAATCCTGAAAATTATCACAAGAGTTTGTGTGGAATGTTTATAAGCGATAGCTGTTTAGAAAAGGGTTTATCGAATGTTAATATGGGAATTTTGAGTTCGGATGCAGCAGCGGCTAACACTGCATCCCCATAATCTTTTATTGTATCGGGCCACAAGGATAAAATAGTGCTTATAAAATACCCTTGTTGATGTTTTATCCCTGGATTTTTAAACAGATCGAGAAGCATGTGGTTTATGAATAATGAATCAACTTTGTAAATAGATTGCAAAGTGTAAACGAATTCGGTAATGGTGTTTGAAATTATGATTATCTCAGCCTGAAAGTTTGATGCATCTTCTATATATCCGGAGATCTTTTCAGTTTGAGTCTTGCTTCTGGTTGTGGTATACGAAATCAGGCAATTGGTATCTATAAGAAAGGAGTTCATTTGTTCTTCAATATCCACATTTTTCTAGCCTCCAGGATATCCTCTTTGATATTGCCGGCTTCGACTTTAATGGATCCTTTATACTTAAGAAATGGTTTATCGGCAGGTTCAACGAATATTCTGTTTTCTTCAATTTTCCATTCGATTGAATCTGAAACACTTAAATGAAGTTTCTCTCGGATTTCTCTCGGAATGGTAACTTGGAATTTTGAGGTAATTTTAGATTTCATACGTATTCTCCACGCATTATAGTAAACGTCAAAAGTAAGTTGTCATTGCGAGAGAAGCGAAACAATCTAAACCTCCGGGATTGCTTCGGGCTATTGCTCTCGCAATGACATTTGGATATATGGTTATTTAATTCGTTTATAATAATGATACACGCTATTTAATACTATACGCCATACTGATCTCCTTACAATAATACAATAACGTAAGGTAAATAATTTGTCAATGTATTTATCATTGCATCTCAATCAATTTGGAAGGAAACTATATTTATGAATTCGTTTCAAACGGCACTACTTTTTCCCCCTGTATGGTATTATCCGAATACACCGGCAGAGGTGGCTTACCTGGCGGCTTATCTGCGTACGAAAGGCATTGAACCTTACGTACGGGATCTCAGTATCGAAATGTTCGACCTTATTTTAGATGATGACTGGCTCAAGAATATTTACCATCGCTTGTTGCAAGAGTGGCAATCTTTAGATGCAAAGAATCATCTTTCGCAACAGGAACAGGCCCGATACCATGCCCTGACCCCGGTTGCCATTACGGGCAAATATGTCGTAGA
Source organism: Candidatus Jettenia sp. AMX1 (assembly GCF_030263775.1). Classification (NCBI taxonomy): domain Bacteria; kingdom Pseudomonadati; phylum Planctomycetota; class Candidatus Brocadiia; order Candidatus Brocadiales; family Candidatus Brocadiaceae; genus Candidatus Jettenia; species Candidatus Jettenia sp. AMX1. The sequence goes on along the minus strand of NZ_SZPP01000045.1, from coordinate 2,834 downwards.
AGAGGTCAACCGGGCGAAGAACGTTATGCGCGACCCCGCGTGTTTCTATAATTATCGCTCCTACTGGCATGCGCGTCAGGTTTTAGAACAGGCCTGTACACTGATCTCCACAGCCTTTGCACCAACACGTATTACGCTCTTTAACTACCAAATGCAGTACGATGAGCGTTCTTTCCGGCAAGTTTTACAAGCGATCCAGGCAACGAAGGAACATCCGTTCCTCAGCATTCTTTACTCCCGGTGGCTGCCTGATATTCTTGAAAAAGAATTTGATCTCATAGGCCTCAATGTGACACACCCGGACCAGATAATCCCTGCCCTTACCCTTGCCCATGTATTGAAGAAAGAAGGGTCAAAGGCACATATTACCGTCTTTGGGTGTCTGGAAGACCAATTCAGCTTTACCCACATCCTGGACTGTTTAGAGACAGGGGATGCCTCACCACTTTTTTCCCTGATAGATAGCATAATTGTGTATGAATGCGAGCGTCCTTTTACGAGGCTTGCAGAGGTTCTTGCCTCAGGAAAGAACCTCGATGATGTACCTAATCTGGCATACTGGAATAATGGGAAGATGCACGTGAACCCCATTTGCGAGCCAGAAGATATCCAGGCATTACCGGCACCGAGTTATAAGGATTTTCCTCTTGAAAAATATTTCTTTCCAGAAAGGGTTATTGACTATTTGATCTCCCGGAGTTGCTATTGGGGGCATTGTTCTTTCTGTTCCATTGGCGCCCCGCGCCGCAGCTACCGTTGCCGGAAGGTGAATAATGTGCTTGATGACCTGGCGTCTATACAAACCCAGACACAGGCACGGTTCTTCCGCTTCCGTGACCAGATTCTTTCCCCTTCCTATTTATCACAATTTGCACAGGGTATTCTAGACCGAAAGCTCAATATTAGATGGACGTGTCGTGCCCGGTTTGAGTCGGGTTTTACGGTAGAACTGCTCAGGAAATTACGGCAGGCAGGGTGTATAGCGATATGGTTTGGCCTGGAGAGTTTTTCGGAACGATTACTGAACCTCGTGAAGAAGGGCACAAAACGTGAGACCATCGAAAAGGTGTTAGAGAATTGTGTTCAAGCAGGCATAAAGGCACGCCTCCTGACCATTGTGGGATTACCTACAGAAACAGAACAAGAAGCCCATGAGACGCGGGATTTCCTTATCCGGCATCATAAGCAGATTGAGGATTTTAGTTACACCCCGTTTATTCTCTTCCGGCAATCCGATATGGCAAAGAATCCTGCTCACTATGGCATTACTACGCTCAATTACCCGGATGAGGGGATGTTAGCGTATTATCTTGACTATACGACCTCAAGCGGGATGTCGCCAGATGAGATACAACAGGTATCCCAGGACATTGCTTCTGAGTTGAAAAAGTACTTCCCATCACATTTCTTAATTCCTACCCATCGTTATCTCTATATGGAGCATTACGGAGCAGGTTTTACTGATGCGGTATCGAAAGAAGAAGAGGAGCCAGCAATTGAAGGGGAATTCTTGGAATGGAGGCCGAAGGTGCCTTCATGGATCCTTTACGGGACGATTCATTACAATTATGATTTCATTGATGAGCAGCAACAAGCACGGGATAAAGCGCCCAATGCGTCCAATAAGGAGGCTATAACCGATCCACTTACGCCACAAGAGGTGCTTCTTGTGTACAATATAGAAACCGGTGAAAGGTGGCAGATGGAGAAAGATGCCGCCTTTCTGCTTGCTTCGAGTGATGGCAAAACCACGATTCGTTCTATCATCGAACAGGCAAGTAATATATTCAACATTTCAATGGACGAATCGCAGCAGGTATGTAGTGATTTTTTCAAAGAGGCGTTGGGGCTTAAAATTATTGAATTTGTATGAAAATAAGACTTTTATCTCACCTCTAAAAAGGCTTGTCCCGTACTCGATACCGGGAGGGGCCGGGGATGTATTATGGGCACTTTTACCCACCCCTCAATCCCCTCCCAAGAGGGGACTTTTCAAATTCCCCTCTTGAGAGGGGCAAGGGGTGTGTTTATTCTGCTCGTTTCCAAACAGAGTCTGGAAACAAGCGGTTAAACCATATTTGGCTGCTGGCGTCCAGCGGCAGATTAGTGGAGGAATATTATTTACGAAAGAGGGTGAGTGAAATGAAGGTCAAGATCAAAAAGTTAAAGGGGCAAGAGAAGATACAGGCTGGTAGTGGTTGTATGTGGTAATTGTTTCTTTAATAAGGGGGTTAGCAGTTGAAAAACTGCTAACCCTATTTATGAATAACAACTTAGAGGGGTTAAACTTTCAAAATGGCGTGCCCAGAGAAGGGTACTGCTTTCTAACGGGTGAAAGTCCCGTCATGGTAAAAGCCGGAGCCATGTAGCTTGGATGGCAGGGGGCGATGGAAACGTTGCCTTCTGAAGCCCCATTGACAACTGGCCGAGCCTGTCAATTTTAGGCGAAGGCGGAATTCACTAACCTAAACTGGCTAATAGGGAAAAGAACGGTGGCGGGGTATCAGCGGCGACACGGAGAGAAAGGAGCAGTAGCAACTGGGGAAACCCTCCTTGACCCTGATAGAAATATCAGGAACGAAGGTAAGCCTTATAAGTCCCACGGCGAAATGGGCTGACAGACAAGAGGGTGGCGGATGAGTCCGTAGTAGTGAGGATGGCAAGGACAACAGAACTTTACCGGAGCGAAGGGGCTCTGCTGTGTCTTAAATCTTTCTACGGAGGTAAAGCAGGCGAACCTTTACCTCAACGAAGTGGATGAGATGATGGAGCGGGCACGGGAGGTAACCCGCCGCAATGGATACTACAATCTTGAATATATTCGGAGCGCAGAT
>NZ_SZPP01000044.1:0-49981 GCF_030263775.1 Candidatus Jettenia sp. AMX1 | reverse complement strand
CTTACGGGAAGTTGTAAAACCTGTCCCTATGCTCACACATGCTCTCACCCAGCCGAGTGGGTCTCCACAGATGTCAATGCCTCATTTACCGTAAAACACGGCAATTACTTCTATGGACATAAAGTTCATACCATGGTTGACTCAGTATCAAATCTCGTCATGGGACTTTTTGTGTCTACCTCAAGCATAAACGATAATCCCCTTTTTATCCCCCTCTTAAAGGTCATTGATACGATTTGTTCGATTCCGCTTCAAAAAGCATGCTGCCGATAAAGGGTACGATGGCAAAGACAACTATCATTTCGTGGTAGTTGATATGCCTCTCAGACCGAATGGCTCTGATAAAAAACAAAACGCAGTTATGTTCAAATGCCCCAATGGATTTGACGGCTTCTCATGCCCTCATGCTACTGAATGCCTGAAACAGGGACAAACGCACAAAACTTAGAAGACCCCAAATAATTTCATGAATTAAAATTGCAAAAATTAGAATTTATTATTTAAACAGTAGTTCGGATATTTTATACAAGAGGAAGTTAGTATGAGGTATTGTATGTCCAGGTAAAAATAAAATGAGACTAAATCAAAAAGGATATATGATACTAAAATTGGTGGGAGCTCTTTTAGGTTGAGTGAAAGATATTTGTAAATCACAATTATCCTTTTGTTTAATTGGAATTTAAGAAAGTAACTTGTTTACCCAATGTATTTTGCCATTTCGAAGAAAAGAATGGCTTTTGCAACCTTTAAGCCTCCAAATTGAAGGATAAAGAGAGATAGTATCGTCTTTATGTTTGATAATTCTCCATTTTGGGGATGTAGTTTCGACGAGGTTCATATGTAATATTGATCCGCAGTTACATGGACATTTCATAGCAACATACCAATAATAATTATCTTCACCCACTATATAAACAGTTTTTGGATTAAGATTTTCGGGCAATTCTTCAACCCAGCTAGATTCTAAAGGCGGTTTCAGAAAAGAAAACCAATCACGAATCGAGTATTTAATTTTCTTTAGCCATTCCATATGAGCTCTTTTCTTAGCTGAGTTCCGGCATTTCAAGAAGTGGTGTTACATCCCCACGTCCTACATGGCGGGAGAGAACCGGACATGCCTCACCATCGGATTCTACATGGCTATATTCACCAGTTAAGCTGTATCTGTATACAGCAAAATTATCATTGTTATCGTCCCGATAGGGATGTAGTCTCGATAAAAGTTCAATCAATGCTTTGCTTGCAAAAAACATATTTACACTTATCACGGCTGGCCGGTCTTCATTTACCCCAATAATATATTTCGATTCTAATAAGTCTCGATAAGAATCAGGGTCGATCCTCTTTAATCCAGCAGATCTTACTTGTTCCATAGTATAAACCTTCCGGCTCAATAAACTTGATCCATCTGGTTGAAGATAATGAACAGCGCCAGAAATATGATCAATTCCACCTGAACCATCGGCTTCTAATTTGACACCAATGTCAATATAGGGAATTGAATAGAAAGTAGCGATGCGATTTAGTAAATGACGGCCATCGATACTATCCATACATCCAAAAACAATATCACATTCGGCAACCGCTTTTACTGCCTCACGATTAAAAAGACTTGTTGGGAGGGTAATAATCTCGGTTCCTAGTCCCATCTCACGTATTGCTCTTGCTGTTACTTCTGTTTTGAGACTTTTATTTAAGGCATCTTTCATCGTTGTATTAAGTATTCTATTAAGATTTTTTTCTTCAACATGATCAGGGTCGATGATCACTAATCTACCGACCCCTAATCGTACAAGTTGTTCGATTACCGGACTCCCTATTCCCGAACAACCAACAACTGCAAATGTTAAATTACGGAGTATTTCGATTGTACCTTTGCCAAAGATTTGTTTATGTCGGCTGGTAAATTCAGGAAGCTCTTTTGACGCATGATTATTATACCATCTATGGATATTTTCACCTGCAACAGTTATTACCGACAAAGGTATGAAATTGCCATTTGCATCAACACAACGGCCAAACATATAGCCATCCGTTAACATAATAACACTTGCATGGGGCAATTCATCGTCCATCCACCCATAGATTGACGAAAAGAGGTCTCTGTCAGATTTATCGTCAGCAATTGAAAAATCGGAAAAGCCGCCAGGATGACTGTGTATTTTTAAAATAGCCATTTTCTTTTTTGCGGCTTCTTCAATTACTGGAATAATAATCTGTGTTGACCATTTTATTTGATCGGTTTTCCGAACTTGGCAGAGGTGATAAGGAACGAGTATTATTTTCCGAACCAACAAGCAATGGAATCTTTTTCCATCAGATCTTCCGCACAATGCTATGGCGACTGCTTCCTTGTTATCACCAGGGAATAAGTGAGATTTTAATTGCTTATGTTGCTTACCTGTTAATCTTAAATTGATATTCATGTCTATGCCTTTCGAAATTCCCTTTCTAACCAGTATTGAATAAGTAAAATATGTGAGGCAAGGTCATCTATTCCAGGACGCCATGGATTTTTTGAAGTTCTGTGCCTAGACCAACGCTGCCAGTTTTTGCCATCGAGATTAAAAGAAGAAAGCGCTCCAATTGATTTTTGATCAGATCGTGAAAGATGAGGAAAAAAGTAAACCATATCCAATTGTACATCTGGATAACAACTTTCAATTTTTACTGCCATAGACGCTTTTATTTGGTCGTATCCCTTTGGTAACGGGAAATCGTGAATAACTACCCAGCGTTGATTATTCTCTATGATGGTTTCACAAGGAAGATTAAGAGATGCAAGGTACGCCTCATCTCCTTCTGGCAAATTAAATTGTCTGCGCATTTTTCCCTTCCGTTTGATCCATTGGAAGCGTTCTAAATTTCTCTACTCCTGGAGTTGTAAAGTCAACCTTTTCATCAAGTTCAATCCTTTTGTTTTCACCACCACGAAACTTTTGAAAGAGCATATATTGTTCAGGTGGAGTTTTTTCGGCAAGATTTAATATCTCACGCCCACTCATTAAAGGAACATCGACGACATATTTATTTTTGTCAATCTTAATTCTGTATCGGCAACCTTTTGGTGGTTTTTTACCCTCAATTGCAAACTCTTCAAGATCAATAATTTCATCAAACATATCAGTCTTCACAATAAACCTCCTTCACATAAAAATTGTGTAATATATTGCCTTATCAATACTCTCTAATATAAAATACGTTAATTCGTGACACAAATATGAGAAATGCAGGTATTTTTATACTTGGCAATAATTTTACTAAATAATTAAATTTATTTTGTCACGCTTTTCCGTATTAATATTATAGAGGGTTATAAAAAAAACACATTTTGAGGATTGTAATGGAAAGCAAAATTGATGAAGAAATCTTGATTTCTCAAGAAACAGATGAAAACCTTCTAATTTATATATCAATGAAGGATGATGATCCAAATACAGCAACGATAGCCTTTGAAGAATTTTATCATAGACATGTATCATACCTATACAACGTTTTAGTTAAACAATACCCTAATCTTGAGAGAAGTGATGAGATTAATGATCTTCTTCAAGATACCTTTTTGAGAGTTTATGGAAAAGCAGGTACATATAAATATATCGGAACTAAGAATTTTAAGGAATCAGAGGCAAACGTACGGGCATGGATAGGGAGAATTGCAATAAATATTCATCATGATAATTATCGTAAAAATGAAAATAACAACGAAGAATATTTAGATGATATTGAATGGGAAAATATTCCAAAACGGCCAGAATCAATTAACATTAAAACTGAACAAATACAAATTATAGAAAAAGTACTTGGTACACTCTCAGAAAGAGATAAAGCTATTATCCTTGCTTCTTACCAATACTATGATTTCGAAGAGGGGGATTTTAAAATACCCAGAGAAGAACTAAACGCTCTATGCGACAGATTTCAAACAACACGGGATAATATCCGGCAAATTCGGAAAAGGACGATTCAAAAGATCAAAGAATACGAAAATGCACATCCTTAACTGATAGCGTTGCTGCTTGATAATTTTGAGCTTGTTATATTGATACTTTCACATCTTATGATTCAATAGATTTGTAAAGGTTTTCTATCTTTTCAAAAGCAATTTCTTTAATTTTTCAGAATTAGAATATTGCTTTTTACTATATCCTTCGAGATAAATCGAGGAGATTAATTTATGAAGATTAAAAATAATTCTAAAGATAATTGTGAGAATACAAAAGATCTTGAACGAAAAATATATGCTACACTGAGGGCAAAGGGCCTGATCATACCTATTACAGCACAAGAAGTGTTGGATGCCGAGACCTTAATGAAAGGCAATATGGTTGAGCTCCCCAAAGAATTACGTGATCCTGAAATGATATTAAATCGAGCAAAACAAAAATTGAGCATAAAATCCTCTCCGTTATTTTCCTCAAATAAAGAGGTAGAAGAGAACTTGGCACGTGCTGCACGTGAAGATGGGAATATTTCACCAGAAATTGAGGAGCGAATGAGAAAAGATAGGGAAGCCGCCGAGAAAAAAGCTAAGAATGCAAGAGAATAAGCATATAAAAGCATTATCCAGGGAAAGAGAACAAGAAATAAGTGAACTGGCTGAATTTATTGCAGAAGAATACAGCACAGTTGATTATATTTCTCCAGAAAAAATTGCAGAGGCTAATCAAATAACATTTAGCTATGGAGACTATGGTGATGCTTTTGATGGAATGCTTGAACACAGATTTTCAAAATTTCATATTTATTGCAATCTTAATCGCATTAACCGTATCGATTCTCCAAGGGCGCGATTTACTTTTTGTCATGAACTTGGACATTATTATATTGATGAACACCGGCAATCTTTAGAATCTGGAAAGGTTCCAGCGCACCCTTCACGGTGTGAATATGAATCAGGAAACATTGTAGAACGGGAAGCCGACTATTTTGCTTCTAATTTATTAATGCCGACAAAACGTTTCCTCCAATTTGCGAAAAAAGTAAAAATAGGATTTGAGGGTATTCATAAAATAGCAAATAACTTTGGTGTGTCTATAATAAGTGCATCAATCAGATATTGCAGTTCCAATATTGCATCATGTGCAATTATTAAATGGAATGTTGACGGATATGCATGGAAATGGCTTTCAGCAAAAACATATAAAGCACAATATAGAAAAACTATAGAGTTTCAAAACAATTTACCAATAGACTCCCCGACTGCCAGAGCATTAAGAGGGGAAAATTCTTCAGAAAAAGGCTTTTTTGAAGCAGGAACTACGGCATCAAGTTGGTTCCCATATATAAAACAAGGCTCTCACAAGGACATTATTTTTATTGAACAGGCTATTTCATTAGGACGCTTCGGTGTGTTAACATTCCTTTATCCTGAATCAGGAAATTATGATTTTGAAGGTAATATTTTGTAATACATTTCAAACAGTAACTATATCAATTTACTTTAACTTCCATAGTTTTTATTACAACAACCACTTCATTGGCTCCCTGATGAAAAATCTCCAGCCGTTTATTATTTGTAAGGTCTTGTTGTGAGAATTGATCTAAAGTAAAAGGGAAGAGTATTGGGCTTTGTGTGATAACAGAGATCAATCCAGAATGGGAATTTCTGGAAATTAAAATTGCTTCAACAAGCCATGCTATAAGCTTTTTATCAGTAATTAAGTGAGAAGTAACTGGTAGATAAATACCTTTTTTCGTAGCATCTTTTAACACACCCCAATCAACGAAACAGCGTAAAACGCGTCTTGCTGCCCTTGTTACGGTTTCACGCTCGCCAAATTGTTCCTTAATACGTCTTAAGACCTGCACAGGTGTAAATGACCCTTGTAATTTCAAAAGACGACCAACCGTATCTGCCATTATTCCAAAAAAAGGATAAATAGCTATTGACAATCCCCAATGAAGGATGATGTGATCGCTAAAAGGTAATTTTCTAAAATAGGTTATAGCATCTTCTTTAAGTGGTTGCACACTTTCAGGTGATGAAACCCAAATCTTGAGCAGAATAGTTAGTGCCTTTTCCCTGCTTCCCCGCTTTGTGTTACCATCAGAATGAAGCTGGTCACTCAGGATGTTGTATAACACTGATTCTATCTCTTTTTTCGATTTGCCTTCTGCAAGGAGTTCCGCTGTCTTCTCAAGCCACTCAAGCCTGATACGTTGACTAAATCCAACTTCTCTTTTCATATAACTTAACTTCTTTCAATCTGAACAAATGGAACTACAGATTCCTCTAACGATATCCCACCATGTGCAATAATTTGTTCATCTGTATGAATAAATGCAGACCTGCCAGGGGCCAATAGTGGTAAATAATCCTGTGGAAGGCCAATTTGTGGCCATTCCATTGCTTCAGGAAATCTTGTCTTTATCGTTTTTCGTAAGACTTGGTTGGGATATATCCTTACCCTTTCTCCTCGTACATCGGCTATAGAACCCTCCGCAGGACGGCCACATCCTTTGGCCTCAATACTACCATGGTCAGATGTTAAGAAGATCTTATAATTCCTTTCAAGTAAAAGGTCAATGAGCTTTCCCAGAAAACCCTCTTTTGCCCATTGGCGTACTTGATTATGCATCCCTGCCAAGCCAAGTTCCATACCGTGCATTATTTTGTCTACTGTATCCACTACTAAACCCAATATACGAATTCTCTGATCTAAGGTTATTTCATCGATCACATGTGTTTTTGTTTCATTCACACCTTTTACGTAGCTTATTTCTGACTGTGTAAAACCGTGGTCTATCCAGAACTGTGACCATAATACAGGTTCTCTTTCGAGAGTATTGATACTGTTGGGAAAGCACATTGGTGGTTTTCCTGCGAATGCTGCCTGTCGGGATACCGGAGTGATGGTTGGTATCCAACCAAAAATTGCCCTTTCCCGGATAGATAAATGTGGTCGTTGTTTCATAAATTCTTCCTTGACCACCAACCAGGAATCAAAAGCCATACCATCTATCAGAATTAATGCGACCTTTTCTTTACCCATAGACCTCATGTAACGCTCCATTGCCCTCGGAATATGGTGTACCATAACAGGAGGTACAGGAGGTTGATTGTATAAACCTCCATATCGTTTCTGTATCCAGAGTAGAAATGCTTTGTCGATCCTTTCCTGAAGCATTTGAAATTGATTAGCGTGTAGTTCAGATATTGAAGCACTTTTGAGATGATCGGTAGAGCCGGCATCTTGCCAGTTTTTATTGAAGTCAAGCTGGCTGGAAGCAAGCTCCACGTGTTTTCCCGTTTGATGGAAAAGAACGATAACCTCTGCCCACCGATGCGCAAAGATCAACCAATCCTGATGCCTGCCTTCTGCATCAGGAATTGAGCCTTCAATACTCTTCATCAACTTTTGTAACCGGCGTAATGTATCGAGTTCCGGGTCTACCTTAATCCCTGAAACAACCCATGTTTTGGAAAGTATATCAGATTTTGGGTGTTGAACAGGGTGTAGCATACCTTCCAAAAAGAGATTATCTATGTAAATACGGATATCGTGGTGATCAAAAGGAATGTTAGGTGGTCCTGAATATTTCAAATCATCGGTTAACCCCTTTTCACTGACTATTTCCGCTTTACCAGATGTCATGCCTTCAAGAAATATTGGCCAGCGCTCTTGCAAAAATTCAAAAAAAGCCTCTCTATCCGATACAATCTTCTCAAGAGGCCAGGCATCAAAACATTTGTTTTGACGTAAGATATAAATAAACCGCTCATTAAGAATTGGAGGGATATGCAGCTCTTTATAATGGAGTCGAAGGAGGACACGAAGTAAATCATGTGGTTGCTTAATCAGTTCCGGGACAATTTCAAATACATGCCTGAGGACGAAGTCTTTTGTCGTATTATCTCCAAGCTTTTCAGGTTTATACCGTATTTGTGCCTGGTATAAGGTATCAAGATTACTGCGGTCGAGACCTTCGATTACAGGATAACTTAAATTGGGAAACAGGTCACCCAAATTAAAGGAAAGTTTTCGCCCTACACGTAAAAGATCGTAGGGAAGAAAACTTAAATCATCTGTAGGTGATCTTAGAATAACCACAAGGTCTGTCAATTCTCCCTTGTCCCAAAGCGAACGGTACTTTGATTCGTACGAAAAGCGGAATGCAATAGAATCATCGAATTCTAAAATCTCAAATCCCCGTTCTCGTAAAGCCATGACAATACCTTCCTCCGTCAATAATCCATCAGGATCTGCAACCAGTGTCAACCGTACAACCTGAGGAGTAAATTCTTTTAAAACATAATCACGCCAGCTATCCATCTATTTTTTCCCCTACACGAATCAGCAGTAGCGGTACTAATTCAGGACTAATCTTTGATTTCTGATTAATCTCCTCACGTCGTTCCCGATCTTCTTGTTCCAAATGTAAAAGACGATAAGCCCTGACCTGTGGTAATCCCAACCGTTCGATAGTTTTCCTGCGTACAGTAAGTGCATACTCCCATTTATTAATCTCCTGGGTAAGAAATTCTTTATGTTCCTGAACAAGCTGCTCATACTGAGACCTGCCCTGTTTTTCAGCAGTCTTCCATAATTTATTAAAAATATCCTGTGATTCCTGACCATCTAAATAATGCCGTACGTTGTAAACGTTAGAAATCATTTTATCCCAAATGTATCTTGCCGTAGGATAAAGAATCCTCCCATCATCATGCAGAAACAACGGCATTATCCGTTGCCTATTCCAGTTTGAAGTCTGAATTGCAACCTTCCATAGCGACCAGAAACCTTGAATTTCTGTTGAAATATCCGAAAAAATAAGACAGGGAATTGGTTGAGGAGAAACAAAAGGTGGAATATTCATAGAAACACCTCTGATACAGCTGTCTTCCAACGTTAACTGTCGTGCTGATGGAAATCCTTCTGCATTATCTAAGGTAAATACGATATTATTCATTTTTTCACCTGATGGCCATGTCAGATTCCATGTCTTCCCTTTTCTTTCTGCCACACCTCCGTGAGATTTCAGATAGTTAATTGTCATAGTTTCTATCCAATGAGGAAGAGGATGTTCTGACAACCTCCTGGCCTCTAAAGGATTAAGTTCTTCTTGAGAGCCCAAAATAGACGTGCTTTCACGAACTGACTTTACCTGCTCCTTTACGTTGGTTACCACTAATTCAATCTTATCATCGAAAGTTTCAGGGTGTATGATGGCATTAATATACAAATCATCAAATATTTGTTCAGCCTGTAATGAGTCCAATACATCCCCGGCCTTATCAACTCCAAATTCCTTAAGTATGATAGCAAGTTTTTCCTCCAATACCTCCTGCACCCTGTGTTCAACTGTTCCTTTTAAAACAAAGTTTATGGCTTTAACAGGATGTGTCTGACCTATGCGGTCAACACGTCCTATTCGCTGTTCAAGCCGCATGGGATTCCACGGGATATCGTAATTAATAACTACATGACAGAACTGAAGGTTGAGCCCTTCGCCACCGGCATCCGTTGAGATAAGGATACGGGCTTTTTGGGAAAAGTTATCCTGTGCTACTTTTCTTTCATCCATACCCATGGAACCATTCAAACAGACAACAGAAAATCCTCGTTCTTTAAAAAACTCTCTTAACATTTCCTGAGTAGGAACGAATTCTGTAAAGACCAGGAATTTTAATTCAGGGTTTCCTTCCTCCTGCTGGATTTTATATATCCAATCAAGGAGTGCCTCAGCCTTTGGATCTGGCCCGGACGATTCTGTTCTTTTTGCTGCATTAAGAAGTAATCTTACCTCTTCTCTTTCGTTCTTCAGGGCCACGAGACGCGTAGCTAAGAATGCATTTATTTGCTCCTGACCATCAAGTTCTAACCATTCATCCTCGGAAAGTGTTAGGGGTAATGTAAGCTGTTCATCAGATCCTTGAAGTATTTCCAACCGTCTTTCCAACGTAGTGCGGATCGCCCTGGTTGATGATGTAATCAGACGCTGCATAAGGATCATCAAAAACCCTATGTAATTCTTTTTCTCAATTATAGCCTGATTGTAACCCTTACGAGCGTACTCTGTCACAGCCTCGTAGAGGAGTTGTTGTTCTTTATGCCGTTGTTCCCATGATATTGGGATCAGTCTTGTTTGCCTTGGTTTAAATAATGGTTTTCCATTTGCATCTATTGCACTACGTTTCTCTGTCCTGATAACGTAAGGCTTCACCCGTTCTTTTGTAATACTTTCGATACCCGGAAAGTTCAATGTATCGAGCAATGATATCAATCGATAAAATGCATCGGTCTTGCCTTGATGTGGCGTTGCCGACAGAAGAAGGAGATAAGGAGACGCATCTGCCAGTCCCTGTCCAAGTTTGTAACGGGCAACTTCCTCTGAACTTCCACTCAGACGGTGTGCCTCATCCACAATAACCAAATCCCATCCAGCAGCTATGATATCCTCAAATCGTTCCTGATTATATGCCGCCACTTGCTCTTTTGACCATCCACGCCTCCCTTCCAGCGGCTTTATTGAATCCATAGGGCAGACAACCTGATCGTAAGACTGCCAGATATTACTCTCAGCCATGATCTTCCTGTAAGCAGAAAAATCGCCGGGTATCAGAAGTTTAAAATCCTCATTGAAATGTACCTGCATCTCAGCGACCCACTGAGTCAATAACCCTTTTGGAGCTATTACAAGGGTTCTTTTTACGCGTCCCCGAAGTTTAAGCTCACGCATAATGAGTCCAGCTTCAATAGTCTTACCCAGTCCAACCTCATCTGCAAGGAGATACCGTACACGATGACTATTTATAGCTTGTGACAATGCCCTCATCTGGTGAGGAAGGGGAATAACCCTGGATTCAATGGGCGCAAGTAATATATCATGCGTTAGGGCGTCAGCCAGGCGTGCGGCAGTTGCAGTGTAGGTAAGGTGCGCAGGAGTATTTGATACTGCTTCGTCAAGAGGCTTTAGTCTGCTTGCCGGAATGCGAACTATGGTATCCTGAATAGGAAGCCAAACACGATATATAACCTCATCCCATAATGATTGAACATCGATAATCTGACATGTTTGCCGATATTCAATGCTATAAACCCATTCACCGGTTCCCACAAGAATTATTTGTTCACCATTGCCTTTCTAATACGAACCCACGTGACATTTCCAATGCCCCTATAGCAGATCTGTTGACATCTACAATATTCGCGAAATCTCTATCCTGTCCCCTAACACCATATCCGTGGAAGGTTTTTATCAATCGTTCTGCCGTTTCCAGAAGAAGTAAATGAGCTGCAATAGTTTCTCGAAAAGTAGTGCGATGAGCCTGTGTACATTGTTCATGCAGGCATTGAAGATAATGTCTAAAAGATTGTTGTTCTGAATAATTAGTGGAGGATGGTTGCGCACCGGAGAATAAGATATCTGTATATGTTGAACTTAGAGATTCATCGGGCTTTAATTTGTCTAGTATTCCAGCGCGGAATCCCATATCTAAAAACGGCAATTTGTATTCTGATAAAGTTTGTGGGCAATAATACCATTTTACCCTTCTACTGGTACTGTCCTCTTCTGTAAGTTGAAATTTCTCTGGTGGAAATGATCTTACATTCAACCAGGTTCCAGAAGCAATCGCATTAACATTAGCGGAAGCTAAACTTAGCATTTGGTGATTACAATACCCTACAACAACTTTTTTACCTTGTAATCGTAACCCGGAACACAGTATCAAAAGGTTTGCCAACCACATTGGATCATCTACAAGATATTGTCCATTTGGATGTTCAGGTACAACATAATATCCATCTACATCCCATGATTCAGAACAATTTAGCACAATTTCTATCTGTTCTTCAAACCTAAGCGTTTCTCCGGAAAGACAAATTGTTGCTAATGTTTCTTTATCTGTAAAGACTGAGTCAGCTTCGGCGACAATGGCATTCTGAATTGCAATCCAATCGTCATCTACTCGCTCACAATAGATACCCGGTATAATATATTTTTCTGTCTGTGCTGAATCATTAAGTAACTTTAATTCAACTAGTAAATTATTAAGTGCAACACCACCAAGGAGCATCCCCGTATTAAAATCAGTTGGCCAATATTCATGATCAACCAAGCGATGATGATTAGCTCTTGGGTCGTAAAGTTGAGGATCAAGAAGCATCCGGCCATTCAATTTAACTATATCAGCCGAAAACATTTTAATTTGATCCGAAGTTAGATCACGAGGACTTAATATAACAGTACCCTCTTCCCAACTTTGGATGAGTTTTTTACAATGCTCCATCATACCATGTCCAAATTGAAGATATAATTCCATTAAATTTTCTCCTGTGAGTCTTTTATTTTTATGGAAGGCAAAAGTGCTGTATACCAATCCAAGGCCGTCTTCGCAGTTCTTGGTCGTCTTGACGGATATTTATCCATGAGAATATTTATGAAACCACTTAACTGCCTTTGAGAATCTCCAGGGATTGATAAATCAAATGATCTCGGGCGCCAAAAACAAAGGGATGTTTGCCAGTAAGCGACTCGTATATCAAAACCCCAATAGAAAAAAGGTCTGCCCTTATATCTATTTCTTTTTTCATGTTTCGAAATTGTTCTGGCGCTGCATAACCTGCAGTATGTGGGCCAAAATGAACATTAGTAGCGGTAATAGACATCCTTGATAAGTGCCTCGCAATACCAAAGTCTAAAAGCCAAAAAGAGCCGTCATTTCCCATAATGATATTTTCTGGTTTTATATCCCTATGCACAATTTGCTGCTTCTCTAATTCAACAGAGGTTTCCAACAAACTTTTTAGAAGTTTAAGACATGTATCAAGCGAAAGTTTTTTATGGTCATTTAGGAAGTTACGGAGAGTTGAGCCTGATATATATTGTTCCAAAAGATAAGTAGTTTGCATATCTTCCCATAGAAAAGGTCCCCATTCGTACAACTTTGGAACATTGGGGAAGTTATACTTGGTTAATGCTTCTATTTCCCTTTTCGTTCTTTCATCCGCAGACGGATCGAGTATGATTTTTAATGCAACAACTCCACATTTTTTGTGTATTCCTTTATAAACAACCTTTTGACCACCTTGCGTAATAATTTCTATATCTCTCAAATCAGGAAACTTTTCTTTGACATTATCCAAATCCGGTAATTTCATGGTTAATCGATTAAAGAGTTTATAAATGTAAATAACGGCCTGTCCACTCATTGAAAAGCCATGAAGCATAACAGGATGGAAGCATTCCCCGCATAGAATGGCTCACTTTGCTTATACCATTTAAATTGCTTGTATATATCCCAACCCCTAGTTTTTGTGACGTGTTTATAGTGTCTTTATTAGGCATAACGGTTGGCAACAGTATATACGATTCTGATGCATACCACTTATTTATTTGAGCTTGTTCGAATGCGGATTTCAGATTACTAATCTTAGCTTCAATTGCAACTATTTCTTTAATAGCAAAATTATTTCTAAGGCTAAATGGTTTCCACTGTTTCGATTTTCTATGTATCAACTTACTATCTAACAATCTCTCCAGAGATTTTAGTAAATTATCACTGTCTATTCCCAGTTTGTTTTCCATTGAAGATGAATCTGATCCATTAACAAGATGTAAGTAGTTTAGTACCTTTATATCAATAGGTAAAATTGAAGATCTGACGTCATTCCATTTTTCAAATATGCGAGGTAGATATTCAACGAAAACAATATCAGGAAAACCTGTATCTAGTTGAGGCTCATAAAAAACCGCCAACTTAGTACTTTTGTTTTTAAAAGAATTCGTTATATGATCTACAAAGTTTCTGACTAATGTTTGTTCAGGCCCTTTTCTTGAATTTCTTGCAAGTAAGCCTATCTCTAAATTGCTTGTATTAAATTCAATAAAGTCTTTCATCAATCTACTCCCATCCTTGTTACCGCCTGGTCATACCACATGAGCAATTTCTGGTCTTCCTGAAGTACATTTTCCGGGATTTTTTTTGATACAGAAATGATGGTTTGATAATCGCGCTCTTGCCATGCCCTTTTAAATCCTGCCCTAACGGCTTCAAGACGAAAACTTTTAAACTTTCGGCCTGTAAAGGTTTTATATTCCTCAAATTCTTTCAACAAGGCTTTTTCGCGTAGTTTTTCGAGGTCTTGTGCCTTGTTTGGATCGGGGACATACCATCGATCATTTGCCTTATCACGCAATGATGGACCATCCTTGGGAAGATTCCGCAACTCCTTATAATTTGTGGATAAATAGCTGTGTATCTGGCTCGGTACGTCACCCTTGCCATCATAGCAGATAAAATTCTGTTCCAGCAATTCCATAAGTTCTAACGGTTTTTCATATTTCTGCCAGCCACCAATTTCTTTAAGGAATTGTGGATGAATCTCCTGGAAGGTCTGTGGTTTTTTAGTGAGTAGTTGCTTGAGCCATTGGATAGCAGAGGCCTCATCAGTAACGAATAACTGAAGCTGGAGCATTTCTTTTACGGTCATACGCTTTTTATCATACTCCGATATCTGTTCAGACAGGAAGTACATATCATCACGGGATGGGAATCGCTGTTCTAGCCCAGCGTAAAACTCCGCAGCAGAGATAGGTACGATAATCCCTCGCTGGACATGGAAGGCAACCATGCGATCAAAGAGCAGGTAGTTTAGGCGTTCGGCTATTATTTCTGCCATTCCATCCTTTGGTTTGACAAAGATAGGAAGTTGCCTGAGATGCGTCCTTACAAAATCCCAGACGCCATCCTCGGTACCAGCCTTTAATTTAAATCGTTCTTCAAGACCTCCATTCGGTTTGTAAGCTGAAATAATAAGATCCTGCTTTACAGCAGAAGCTGTAGTCATCTGCTTCATCGTCATCTGTTTCTTGTCAAGCGTTCGGACATCAGCTACTACAAAACCAGCCTGTTGTAACGCCTCTTGAATAGCATTCCATACACTATTTTTCTTATTGTGAAATTCAACTGTCATCCATCTACCCGCCTTCAAGATACGATAATATTCATTAAAGCATCGAGTCATTAATTCTTGATATTCTTGTAACCTCTTCTTTTGTAGTTTGCTCTCAATTGCCTCATGTTTGTTATTTGTAAATACTTTGAGCCAAGCTTCCCAAATAAAGTTAAGTTCAGAGTACATTAAATTCCCACCGAAAGGTGGATCAGTAAAAATATAATCAATAGAGGATTCATGAACGCCGTTACCCGTGGAGGATTTAGTCTCTATAATAAAGCTAGGTTTGACTGAAGGTAAAAAGAAAACATTTTTTAACCTTTTTATTTTTCCAGTCAATGAGTAAACTGGACTTACCTCAGCAATAAAAGGTGCAATATAAAGTGTTCCCTTAAGATATCTATTTACTTGTGAAAATGAAGCTGCCAGATATCGGTTAAGCTTTGTAAATCCTACCCCTACAGACTGAAGCCAATATTTGAGAGTGTTTTGTAAAGATACATGACCTTCTGCAATGCATCTTTCCGCAAGTGAATAAGCAAACAAAGAACGTTGAATGTAAAAATGATGGACATGTGAAACGCCACTTGAAACCAGTGGTTGCTTGGTATTTTGTCCTTCGGGAAGGGGTAAAATTGGCATATTAGGTGGCATTGGAAATTGATTAATCTTCTCCAAAAGAAGAAAATCGAAAGCATCTGGTATTTTCTCAAGTTTTTTACCGCCAAACGAATAATTTATTAATACAGGCACAAGTTTACTTCGCTTCAAAGAATGGCCAAGTAGAATATCCATATATGTTTCAAAAACTCTCTCCCACTTTGTATAGGAATCTAACGAACCACATCGCTTGCACAATATGTTTTCGGTAATATTTTTCTTATATCTTGTTACAGGATCTACAGCTAATTCCCAATAAGTATTTTCTTCGTTACATTGATGGCATCGAAGCAGCTCACTCCAAACAACATAATTGATTTTGCCTTTGGTTTTACCATCTGTATGCATGGTTTCGTACATCCACCCACAATCTTGTTCCATTTTTTTTAAAACCTGCTTTGCCTCCCGCTCAAACTCCTGAGCATCAACAGGTGTATTATAATTGTAAGCAATAAATGTGGCGGCTGGTGAAAGGTCATTCAGCACTGCACGTCTTGAGCCAAGTTTAGAGAGTGGTTTGCCTTCTTCATCAAGGATAGTACCATCATCCAACACTTTATATCCTAAAGATTCAACGACCCTCTTATCCCCGCATAGTTGTGCTGCAACCCCTGTCATCCCCGTACCACAAAAACCATCAAAAACAATATCACCTGGCTCTGTATAATGCAGGATATACCGCATAATGGCTTTGTGTGGCACTTTTGTATGGTAAGAGTGGGCGTTGTAAATAGGATCATTCTTTCCTTCGCTAACGTCTGCGGCAAACGGTTCCCGGCGATAATTATCAGTTTTAGGGTTGTAAGGCTTGCCGTAATGCCTGATAAAGTCATTTATGAAAGGATTTGGGCAGGCAGTATAATATGGTGGATCAGAGAGCTTTAGGATATCTTCATCAGTGCCTATGGGGAAACCTTCGATTTTTCTGAACTCGGGGTTTTGCAAATGCTCACGAAGTTTTTCCGTAAAATACTTTCTCCGTTCCTCATCGTTTGGGAAGGTTAGGCCAAGGCATTCTACCGGGCCTGTTTGTTTGGTGGTTTTATCGTCAATAAGTAGCTTTTCCATAAAGCTATCCCTCTTTTATTTTTAGTTCCACAAATGAGTACCTATCTCGTCTTGCCTTCAACCTAACTTAAGCAACAGGGAGTATATGAGATTTAATAATCAGATCATCTTCTGTAAGTATTTTTACCTCTTTTTTTAGGATATTTTTGTAAACGAGACCGGTTGCAACAATCAGGGCATCATGAATGCTCAGTCCTGCGGGCATTTCATTTATAACAGACTCATCCACAGGATAAATAACACAATTTTCAGATTCACTAAGATAATCAACAACCTTATCGAAATCTACCTTTATTCGCTTTTGATGAATAAGATGTTTGATTTCTGCAAGCACAATCGTAGAAAAAATAAAATCATTATCATTATCAACGAGTATTTGATGGTATAGAGGTTTAAGTCGTTTATTCTTGTCTAAATACCATATAAAGATATGGGTATCCACAATATAAGTCATGATTTTTCCTTCAAGGTGTATTCATTTTCTTTAATCTCCTCTAAAGACAAATCCATCTTGCGCTCAAAAATTCCGTATAAATCTGCTAATCTCTTTCCTTTTTCTTTTCCTGAAATAATCTTGGCCTTTAAAACCTTTAGTTGCTGTTCAATGCCTTCAATCTGTAGTTTAAGTAATGCATTTTTCATTGTATAAATCTCCTCGTTATGCTTTTCGTATGGTAATCTATCACGTTTAAGTATTGCCTTGCTTGTTCCCAAACTTTTAACGACACTAAATCTTATCTGAGTACTCGATTGTTAGTATTGCCATAGTATTTTGCCCCCCAATTATTGAGCTGGCTGGAAGCCAGCTCCACTGATAGTTTTCCAACCCGAAATCGGATATTATTTCTCTATTTCCTTTAATATCTCCATCTCTTTACGCAATATGTTATTGATTACTTTATCAAGTTTAACATTTTTGCCTAATGCCTTCTTCATAAAAAATTCTTTGACTTTTTTGTCTAAATATATAGGTATTTCCAATTTCTCGATAGGTCTGTAAAACTTGCCTTGTTCTGCCTTTGAAAAATCATATTCCTTTCGCATTATTTTCCTTTCCTATCTAAATATTGTTTTATTTCTTATTCTATAACAATCCTTACCTTATTAGCCTCATTGCCTTTAGTTAAACTGGCTATATAATCCTCAAAGCGTCTTTCTATCTCTTCAATAGTAACCGGAGAACCGCCTGAAACAAGCACATTCCGTAAATCTTCCATTTTTACCACTATCCTTGTAAGACCGGAAAGGATTTCATTAAGTGTATCGATAAACTCATGGGTAATCTTGTCAGGCAACTGCCGGTTTTTTAAAAAATTATCAACCAGCTTTCGCTGCGTTGATTTTATCAGTGACAAATTCTCCTGGATTGTTGGATCTTCAAGATTTGCCAGTAAGGTTTGTGTCCACTCATCAACGATGTTATCGAGTTCCCTATCCATATTTGACAGAATTGCCTTTACGTCAAGAGGATTAGGTTCTGTCGAAGGCCGAAACTCGCAATGTGGACATGTTGGTGTAAACTCAATTTCCTTTTCTATAAGGGTAATGCATGTCTTTAATCCTGCAAGACGGTTTTGAAAGTTTATGAGTTGCTGTCTGTTCATCAGGTTAATAGTGGCAATATTCTGGAGATTTTCAAGTTTTTTATTACACAATAATTCAGCTTTACGTTTATCTTCATGAGCGCCTAACCGGGCCCTGGCATGAAGTGTGATATAATCTCTCTTGTAAATCTTTTTGAGTTCCAGAAATTCCTGCATGATTTGTTGCCTTACCTGTATTGGATTTTGTTTGAATTGATTTATTATTTGTGAAAAAACAGATTCACGGTATGTCCTCATTCTTGTTACCACTTGATGTGTGTCAGGCAAAACAGTCTCGGCAGATGACAGATATGAAGCCATTGGGCCAAATTCAGCCACCAGATCCTGTAATTTCTTTAATTCGAGGAGTGTTTGGATTCCCACGTGCTGTGCTTTTATCTCGTTTACATCATAACGAAAATTCTTCATTTTGCCCGGAGAATTATATGCCTGAATGGACTCAAGGAATGTCTTTATCGAATTCAGGTGGGATGTATATGCTTCTTTTTGCGATTCTGTCAATACGGGTTTCCCCCAGAAGATCATGCCTCCGTGAAGGTTTTGTAAAGCAATAACAAGATTTTCGATGGTTGTTGAGACAACACGCTGGAGTTCCTGAACGGGTTCTTCCTTACCCTGCGTAATGAGTTGTGCCATACCGGGGGTAAGTCCAAGGAGTTCGAAGAGTGCTTTGAGAGACGGAATGTTCCATTCCTTAGGCCTTTCAATATGCTTAAAATTGACAAGGTCTTCTAATGGTGTGGCAATAAGTTGGTTCAGATTACTTGCATCATACTTTTTGCCGGGTATTGAAAGCACAATATCGCCAGAATAAACAAGTGCAGCCAGGAGGACAATAACCCACTCCGGTTCGAGCCGGAATCTATCCGGTACCATGTATTCAACATCATGTTCTTTTTTAAATACCTCTCCTCTATTCAATACCTGTCCTTGTCCCCTCTGACCAAGAACCTCCCGGATAAAATTCACATATTTAGATTTATAAGGATCCAGCTTTTCGCCATCAAGAAGGCCTAATGCATCAAGCGCAGCAGTACCCTGCCTAGTTTTTGCCCCACCGGCAATCCACTTCAATGCATCCGTAGCAGCCTGAGCACGGTTGCTGCCAGTAATTAAAATGGAAAAGAATGGATATTCGGGCGACTGATCAGCAAAATGCTTTTCAAGACAAAACCCTGCAACGGCATTAATAATATCCCTGAAATTATTACCTCCATCCGTGCCTTTCTTTGGGGGCAGACCTTTTGCCCACTCAAGGAGTTGTTTTGTTCGCCCCTGATAGGTTATTTCAAAGGCCGTTGTTATATGTTCCTGAAGCCATTTCACAACGTTGTCAAGAAAGCCCTTGGCCTTTGATTCATAAATTGTTTTGGATTGTCCTGAAGAAATGGAAGAAAGGTCGAGGCTTGCAGCATAACTGCGGAGATTCTCACGGAAGGTCTCGTCTATTCCAGTGAGTTTAAAGAACACCTCGTCTGATTTCTTCTCGTCTTTGTATCGTGGCGGATCGTTAGGCTGGAGGAAGTAAAGATAAAAGTCACGTTGTGGTACAGCAGTAGACCTCTCATTCGATGCCCCAAAGAAAAGATAACCCGTACGCATCACTTTGCGTTCACGCCATTCCAGTTCGTATTGCCAAATGCGGTATCCAGTAACGTACGTGTAGTCAGTACATTCCATTACCCTTTTAAGGGCTTCGTAATAATAGCGGTCAAGCGTTTGTGAATCGAGACTCTCTGCACGCCGTATAATCTGGGCATCGTAGTCAACGGTTTTTTTGACATCCAGATAAAATTGTCCACCAGGGCGCCCCATCTCATCTCGTTCGGTCGCAGAGATGAATTGGCCGTTGACCGTCTTACTAATCAATCTTAATGCAGTTTCTACTTCACCACGTAAATCATCTGCTGCATCACCTCCTAATTCAACTACAATAGGGTCAAAAAGACCAAGGGCATCCCTTAATCCTTCTGCATTAAGACCAACGGGGGATTCAATATCACCTACTGCCAATCGGTAAACACTAAGACCTTGAATAATTCTCAGCGCAAATTCTTTATTTTTACCACGAGGATAGCCCGTATTCACCAAATTTTCCAGTTTGGCGCTGCATTCCAGTACCTCACGTACTTCAGGTATTGTACGGAAGGATGCATTTTCCTTTAACATATTCCAATAACTATCATAAGAAATCAAGCCAAGCCTGTCTTCAGGAACATCCATATTAAGAATTTGCTTCATTAACAAAGAAAAGGTTTTCAGAATCTCACGTTTTTCCACGGCCTTTATCCGTTCAAAAATATCAATGTAATCAGGGTGAATGGGAAATAAACGGACAAATTCATCCATACGTTCGTTCATGTTGGTATAAAATTTTGCATAAGGGATAAGGTATTCACGTATCTTTGCATGCTGATCTGCCGTCTTCTGGAGTAACCGTTCTGAGACTACATATTTAACATCATGACGGGCAATAAGGATTTGTTCAAAGCGGTCCTTGACCCGTTTGATGACTTCGGCTACAAAGGAAAAACGCGGATTGTCAAATATCGACTCCTGCACACCAGCAATAAAACGGAATTTTAAATGCTTACAGACCTCCCCAATCTCCCGTAAAAAGTTCAGGTCAAGGATAAGATCGTGATCACGGCGGGAACGCAGATAGTCAAGAAATTCATCAACCACCATAAGAAGACCATGGTCTGGATACTTCTGATGAAAAGTGGACATCATCTCTTCGAATGCGTCTTTATGATTCGATATTTTATCCCGTGGCGGGAATTTATAATCAATTTTCCATGCCGAGAGGCTCTCTTCTAGCTGTGAGCATATAATTTCCCGAAAATCCATGGTCGTAGAACCAAGCTCTGCACGTAACACTTTAAATTTACCGGCGATTATAGAAGCTGCATTACTTACTTGTGGATTTTTAAGAAAAGAGACGAGATGGGCATGTTCAGCAATTGCAGAAACAACCGACATTAAATGTGATTTTCCTGTACCATAATTCCCAACCACGAGAATGCCCTTGTTGTCCAATGGCTGTTCAAACTGAAGCTGGGGAAAAACAATACTTTCAAGCTTTTCAGCCATTTCATGAGAAATAACAAAGGTAGAAATGAGCTTTTTTGCTTCTTCGAGTTTATCTGTGTCACGAAGCTGGATGGTCGTCTCAATAGGCTCGAAATGTATCAGTTCAGAATATTTCATACCTCTCTTTCCCTCATATCTTATTTGAAATAGGTAAGTAGTCTTCTTCCGGACTTACTACAAGAAAGTCTTTTACGGGATAACGTCTGTACTCCGGGTGATTTGGTTCTGCATATATCAGATAACCATTCTCAATTTTACCATTCCAGGAGGCAGCAATAGTTTTATTACGAGAAATCCCCTGAAGAAGCCGAAGTGGATCCAGTTTGAGTGATACGTCAAAGAGGAGTTCTGTATTGTCCAGCAATATAACTCTTTCGTTATGTTTTTCAATAATATCTCTTAAGATTGTTGATGCATGAATTGCCCGCTGCTTTTCGGTAAGGTCCAGCAGGCATCGGGAAAGCTCAATATTAACATTCAGTAAAGGCAATGCTAATCGTTTGCGGACCTCTTGTAAGGCTAATGTTTTACCCTTACCTGACGGAGCTACTACCAAAATCAGCCTGTAATAAAGCCCGGTTACCTGCTCTATCCCTTTTATGATTTGTTCTGACAAAGGTTCCGGCATATTATGGGATGTAGTGAATTTTTATTTGAAAAGGATTTTGATCTTTCCCGATTTTATCAAATATAAACAACGAATTGAATGGATTTTTGAAGCATTTTAACACTAAGGGAAAACATAAGCAATATTTTAAGTAGAGAATCCAGGTTATTTTCTGTGCAACCTTTTCATGCAAGGAATCATGGAAATGTTTTGGAAACGTACTTGTATACTGTTATTTTTTATGAGAGTCGTTACCATGGGGATGTGAACACATTCTTATATTGCCCTACATAATTCTATTAATATTCCAAGATCAAGAGATGTAAAAATCAAAGGTTATGTTGATCCCCCTCAAGACATCAACGAGTCAATTGAGGATAAGTATAATACAGGTTTTCATTTACTACTATATTACTACCATAGTTGTTTTTATGTGTTTTTAGTCAGGATTTTTCATATTTATTCCCTTTCTGCCTTGCTTAATGCCTCTTTAATCCCGGGCCATCCCAATACTAATAAACGATCCTGTATTTTTATTGCTCTCTCTATTAACTTCAGATCATCTTCACCGTCGGCCCATTTGAGCAATTGTATTGAGGCCGTAACCAAACTTTCTACTTTCCACATGCGTATAGGGGCTTTATCTGAAGTATTGTTTAAATATTTTTCGGGTCTTCTAAGTTTTATGTGGGTAAATTTCCATAATAGTTCTTTCTCAACACCATAAGAAATAAGGGTTTTCGGGAAAAACAGGACTCCAAAAAGTTGTCACGAGTAGGTATACTATTCTGACAACAGAAAGGGGTGTTCATGAAAACCTGTAAAACCTTATCAGAATTATATTCCCATCATGGATTTCGAGCGCGAAGTAAATTAACCGGCGTTTATGGTGATCCCTATGCAAGAATAATAAAACTCGAACGCCGTCAAAAAAAACGGTTTGCTCTGTATGTCATACGATGTCAAAGACCTTTTACGATAGCGAAACCAAACGGGCAAGAGATCTTTCCAGTGGTTCATTCAGAATCTCCGTTGAATTTGAATACCGCCGTGTATTTTGCAAAAAGTGTAACGCCGTGAAAGTAGAGACATTATCATGGCTTGCCTCGAATATTCGTTATACCAAGCGATACGAACGATATATTGGTAGACTCTGTCGAGAACTCACGATCAAGCGAGTGGTTGAACTGGAACGGCTTAGCTGGTATCAAGTCAGGCAAATAGAAATAAACTATATGCACGAGCTTGTTGGTCGTTTGGGTAAAATTACCAGGCTCAGAGCCGTAGGAATAGATGAAATTTCTATTCGTAAGGGACACACGTATATGATCTGCGTTAGTGATTTAGACAAAGGACGTCCCATATGGGTAGGCGGAGAAGGCCGTAGAGAAGAAGACCTGGACTTGTTTTATACTATGCTTTCTGATAGTCAGAAGAAAAACATTTCCGTAGTCGTCATGGACATGTGGAAGCCCTTTCGGAAGTCAACTCTGAAGTATATTCCTCATGTTGAAAGAATTATTCGGTAATCTCTGGGATTACAAAAGTGCTATCAACACCGAACGATTCTTTACCAACTGGAAATCCCAGCTTCGATGGTCAAGGCTTAAACCATTTCACCAATTTGTAAAAATGATTGAACGGCACTGGGACAATATTGTTAGCTATTGTAATCCTGACAATAAAATCTCTCTTGGATTAGTCGAAGGTATAAATAACAAAGTCCGTGTCATTCAACGACGGGCTTATGGTATTAAAGATCGAGACTATTTAAAACCGAAAATATTAACTGCATTTTTACCAGAATTATGAAAATTTACCCACACAAAACTTAGACGGGTTCGTCAGGTTGCTTCATTTCTGAATTTCAATCTTACCGCCATCTTTACCCATGTGGTTGTTGCCTTTGTAGCTCACAACCTTACCGTTATTTTTGACCACTTCAAGGATACTTTCCGGACATGAATTTCATATCTCTTTATAAAGCCCTTAAAATTTCCCACTCTCACGAAAATACCCTCTCCGGAAACCCCTGTTTTACGGTATATTTTCCCTTTTCTAGCTCCTTTTGTTTATTTCTTTGCCGTTGTATCTCTTCTCACTCTGATTTTTGGTCTCCGGCTTTTTGAAAAATACCTTACCGATTCTCTACCTAGCACTTTTTATATCCTCCTTGCAAGAGACTCAGATTTTGTTCTTAATAATTCCAGCGCTACACCCCTACCACACCCCGGACAGCAATTAACTACATTCTTATCCGGTTCGGGAAACCACAGTCCTGAATCTATATCTTCCTTCCCTTTACGGTAGACAACGAGCTTTCCCTCAATGGTAACATCTTCCATTAGCCCACGATGCAGGCACTCCAATAACTCCTGATAGTTCGGGAACAGACCAAGCTAGCCTGCAAGGCTTTGCTCCTTGAGAATGAGATTTGCGATATCTTCAATAATATCCTTCATGCTGCGTACCCTCGCTTAGAGAAATAGACAGAAGGGTAACGCTTCAGGTCAGACACAAGGTCTTCCCAACTCATAGATATTTGTAAATTTCCAGGAATTTGAACATCAACATGTTTAAATAAAGTATGAAGGAATGATGGGTCTTTCATAATCTCCACAATTTCAGGAATACCTGAAAAATTAAAATCAAATAACTCGTGAGGTTCCAAGGCAGGTTGTGTGGCAGTACTCAAGACCAATGTTACTCGGTAATACTTCTGCAACGCATGCAACACTGCTAAAATAGGGCTAAGAAATTCTGGTGGAAAATGTTTACTAAGATCATGCCAAAGCCCAGCCAAATAACCCCATTTGGCACAGCCAAATTCTGCAGCCATATTAGCCGCCTTTTCAACCGTACCTTTTATATGGTTACCAAGCTTGTGCCTTTGATCCTGTGAATTAGCGGAGTGGGCATAGAATTCTTCCATGATAAATAATTTCTTAATTATTTAATCGATATGGGAAGAAATACTTATTTTGCGGTGACTTGCGAGGCCATAATAGCATATCGTGTATTTGCGTCAACAGAAATTTCTCATTTTGAAAGACACTTAAAACTATCCATTCTGTCGTGCTGCAATAACAATCTTTGCACAGGCTTCTGCATCGGATGCGGCATCGTGGTGCTTCAAGGGGATTCCAAGGAATGTACATACGGTGGGCAGATTCGCCCGACGAAGTTTCCATGTCTTACGGGCAAGCCGTACCGTACATTGAAAGGGAAGTGTTGGTGGTGATACATCAGCATTCTGACAGCATGCCATCAGAACAGACTGATCAAAACTTGCATTATGCGCTGCTATAAACTCAGCGCCTTCAAACTTTTTATGTATCTGCGGCCACAGTTCGTGGAACTTCGGTTCATTAGCAACGTGTTTCCATGATATGCCATGAAGATAGGTAAATTCAAACGTACGCCGCGGCGGACGGATGAGGAATTGCGCCCGGTCAATAATTTGATCGCCAAGAACTTTAACGAGTGCAATAGAACAGGCACTGTCACGCCCATAGTCTGCGGTCTCAAAATCAATCGCAACAAAACAACCATACTGACCCAGGTTTTCTACATTCTTAAATAGTACCGGCGGCACTGAGCTCTGCAGACCCGGATATGAATTTTGCTGTGATGAAATGGTTCTCTTTGGAAATACATTATCTGGAAGAATACGGTTAATATTCTGAGTCTCTTCCCGTAATAATAACTCAATGATATCCGTATAGTTTCCTTTATCTGCTATACCATAGTATCCACACATTGCTTTAGCTTCCAACTCGCTTACGTATCGAAGGAACGTTTTTGGTGGTATACCAAAACTATGTATAGCCTCACACATCTTCTTCTTGCTACGGAGGTCAATATTTTTCAGTTTAAAATCGAGGATAATACGCTTCAGCGTATCTCTTCCCAGGAGCGATAATATGGCTATGTTAAGATTCATAAGTATTTAATCTTGTCAATAAATCAGCAGGGGCAGGTTTGAAACCTGCCCCTGCTAAACATCAAATAAGGCCTTCGGCTATTTTTATAACAGAAGTGGTAAAGCGCGCCTTGCCACTCCGTAATTTGTTTGCATTTCCTAAACATTACATTAGGTAATATTACCATGAAGGTATATAAAATCACAGACCAAAGATAATTCCATTCTCTTTCACTTTAGCTATCATTATATACCTCGCACTGGTAACAAAATAGGAATTATTTTGAAAATAATGTTCGGGACTTACTCCCCTTCGGGAGGCTAATAAAACGCTTGACACTTTTATTCCGAATTCGTTATTATATAGTCTTATTCATTATTATATTACTCATATTTGTAACTGCCTCATTATTCCATAGACAACCTGGATAGATATAAATACATGAGCTTTTAGAGAAAGGAATACGATCTGAATTCCAACGTCAAAGTCCGTTTTGCACCAAGTCCAACAGGTTACCTCCATATTGGCGGAGCAAGAACAGCGCTCTTTAACTGGCTTTTTGCAAGGCATAATAAAGGTATTTTTCTTTTACGTATAGAGGATACCGATCAACAACGCTCTACCGAGGAAGCTACACAAGCCATCCTCGACAGCATAAAGTGGCTGGGATTAGACTGGGATGAAGGTCCGTATTTTCAAAGCCAACGATTGTCTGTCTATAAGGAATACGCAGAGAAATTAGTTGCACAAGGAAGTGCATTTTATGATACCGATGCCGAAGGCCGTAAGGCTATCCGCTTCAAGATGCAGGAGGGAGTAACCCGATTCGATGATCTTATCCACGGTCCCATTACGTTTGACACGGCCCTTATCGAAGATTTCGTAATTCTTAAAGCAGATGGTTTTCCAACCTATAATTTTGCCTGCGTAGTAGACGATGCGGATATGGGGATTACCCATATTATTCGCGGAGACGATCATATATCGAATACGCCCAAACAGATTGCCCTTTATAAGGCCTTTGGGTTTAAGATTCCGGAATTTGCTCATATCCCGATGATCCTTGGAGAAGACGGATCGAGGTTAAGCAAACGTCACGGGGCAACCTCTGTTACTGAATATCGGGACAAAGGTTATCTTCCCCATGCCCTCGTAAATTTTCTTGCCCTTTTGGGATGGTCACCCGGTAACGATCTGGAAATTTTATCAATTCAGGAAATGATCGATAAATTTACCTTAAAACGTGTGAATAAAACCAGCGCTCAGTTTAACAATACCAAATTGGACTGGATGACTGGCCAATACATCAAGAATACTCCTGTCAGACAACTCGCAACTGAGGTTAAAAGGTTTTTTGAAAAATCAGATATTACTATGGGAGAAATCTCTTCGGAATGGTTAACAAATTTAGTAGAATTGTACCATGAGCGGTTTAAGACGTTTCAGGATTTACTGAATCAAACAAGGTTTTTCTTTACGGATACTATTGAATACGATCAGGTTGCCGTAGACAAATTTCTCAACAAGGAAGGAATTGCCGGATTGTTAAAAGAGGTATACTCAGCCCTTTCTCTCCTTAAAGATTTTGACAAAAAAAACTTAGAGGAATCTTTGCGTGCGTTGACCGTAAAGATTGGCATTGGATTTTCTAAGCTTGCCCAACCCTTACGGGTAGCTATTACCGGAAAGAGCGTAAGCGCCGGCATCTTCGAGACTATGGAGCTTTTGGGAAAAGAGAAGACACTGAAAAGGCTTAGCTGTACCGTAAATAATCTCAGCGAGAAATCAAATGCAGTTAAAATAAACGCACCGGGAGGGACTTGCTAGATAGGATCACCAAGATTTATACAGTATTTTATCTTTTGTGTGTATCCCTTTTCATCCTGTAAATCCTGTCAATAATAAAACTCTTAAGATATCAGGTATGAAGGTAAGGCTTTTTGTCGCCGTTGAAATTCCAGAGGAAATCCGAAAAAAATTAGGAGAGTTCCAGGATGAACTGAAAAAGGCGAATGCGGACGTGGGCTGGGTAGCTCCTGAGAATCTTCATATTACCCTCAAATTTATTGGCTCCCTTGATGAAGAAAAAATCGATGAAGTTGTCCGCATAATAAAAGATTCGGCAGCCGGCACAAAACTTTTCGATCTTAATTATATGGGTGTTGGCGCCTTTCCAACGGAAAAAAATCCACGGATTGTTTATGCTGATGTAATAGATTCAGACGGGATTTTAACAAAAATCCATGAGAAACTGAATAATCAACTCGTAGCATTAGGTGTAAAGCATGAGGATCGTAAATTTGAAGCGCATCTTACCGTAGGCCGTATAAAGACACGCAAGAATGTAAAAAGGCTTATGGAAATTCTGAATTCGTACAATGGGTTTCATTTTGGTTTAGCACAGGTAACCCGGATAGTTTTGATGAAAAGTGATCTTTTGCAGAAAGGACCCATATATACGAAGTTACATACTATTGATTTAGTTTCATTATGACTTTTTATATGGGTAAATATACTATGGTCAAATCTGAAGTAGATAAAGAGAAACGGCAACAAGCGCTAGAGAGGGCAGTCTCCCAGATTGAGAAGCAATATGGGAAGGGCACAATAATGACGTTGGGGGGTGACACCAAGATAGATGTCCCCACAATTCCAACCGGAGCTTTATCTCTGGATATTGCGTTAGGCGTGGGGGGGATTCCGCGCGGAAGGATCGTTGAAATTTTTGGTCCGGAATCTTCGGGCAAAACAACCCTGACGCTTCATATTATTGCGAATGCGCAGAAAAATGGCGGTACAGCCGCCTTTATCGATGCCGAGCATGCCCTGGACCCGGACTATGCTAAAAAATTAGGGGTAGATTTGGATAATCTCATGGTCAATCAACCTGACACAGGCGAACAAGCACTTGAGATTGCAGAATTACTGGTAAGAAGTAATGCCGTAGATATCATCGCAATTGATTCCGTAGCCGCACTTGTTCCTCGCGCAGAGATTGAGGGAGAAATGGGAGATTCCCATGTAGGTTTACAAGCGAGGTTGATGTCGCAGGCATTGCGTAAACTAACCGGGTGTATTTCAAAATCCCAAACGACAGTTATTTTTATTAACCAGATTAGAGAAAAAATCGGCGTTATGTACGGCGGAAATCCCGAAACGACGCCAGGCGGAAGGGCACTCAAATTTTATTCCTCAGTACGTATCGATATACGGAGAATAGGGAGCATAAAAGATGCTGATGTTGCAATCGGAAACAGGGTTCGTGCTACCATTGCCAAAAATAAGGTTGCAGCCCCTTTCAAGAAAGCAGAGTTTGATATTCTCTATAACACCGGCATATCGCGTTCAGGGGATATTATAGACCTTGGCGTTGAACATCAAATTATCGATAAATCCGGCACCTGGTTCTCTTGTGGTGAGGTACGATTAGGGCAGGGAAGGGAAAACTCACGGCAATTTCTCGAAGAGAATCCTCAATTAATGGAGGAATTAGAACGCTCTATCCTTAAAAAATTAAGGCCAGAAATGGCTACAGAAAAGGCCGATGAAGGAACCTCGCAAAAAAACAAGGCAGAACCGCAGTCCAGGAAGGGTGAAAAATAATTTACTATTATGAGAACAAGCGAAATTCGAAGTAAATTTCTCAATTTTTTCGAAAAGAAATCTCATGCTGTTTTACCCAGCGACTCACTAGTCCCACAGAATGATCCAACCCTTCTCTTTACCGGCGCAGGGATGAATCAGTTTAAAGATATGTTTCTGGGTAAAGGCAACCTGAACGTCAAAAAAGCAGCGACATGCCAGAAATGTCTTCGCACCGGAGATATTGATAACGTGGGCAAAACGGCCTCTCATCATACATTTTTTGAAATGCTTGGAAATTTCTCCTTCGGTGATTATTTCAAGCAGAAAACTATTGAATGGGCATGGGAATTTCTGGTACAAGAACTAAAAATTTCAGAAGAACGCTTAAGCGTAAGTGTTTACAAAGATGACCATGAATCATATGAGATTTGGGAAAAACATATCCATATACCGAAATCAAGGATTTACCGATATGATCAAAAGGATAACTTTTGGCCAGCAAATGCGCCGCTCTTAGGGCCGAATGGGCCTTGTGGCCCCTGTTCTGAAATATTTTTTGACCAGGGAGAAAAAATCGGCTGCGGGAGAAAAGAATGCGATCCCGCATGCGAGTGCGACCGGTTCGTGGAGATATGGAATCTGGTATTTACCGAATACGACCGCAAAGAGGGCGGCAAGCTTGAGCCATTACCCCATCAAAATGTCGATACGGGTATGGGTTTGGAAAGAATGGCGCGTGTTATGCAAGGGGTGCAAACAAATTTTGATATTGATATCTTCCGCCCAATTATCTCATCCATAGAAGAAATAGCACAGGTAAAATACAACGGCAGAGTTGAAAATGCTATACTTATGCGTCGTATCGCAGACCATGTAAAAGCATGTGTGTTTTGCATTTCCGATGGTGTGCTTCCCGGCAATGAGGGACGTGGATATGTTGAGAGGCGGCTGTTGAGGCGAGCCATTCGTGACGGCACGCAATTGGGTGTAAAAGATAGCTTTCTTTACAAACTGGTACCGATTGTGAGCAATGTGATGCAAGATTACTATCCTGATATTAAGCAGCGAAGAGAAAATATTGCGCGAATTATAAAGAATGAAGAAGAAAAATTCCACGAAACGCTGGAACAGGGAACACGTATATTGGAAGAGCTCATGGAAACTTTGCATAAAAGCAATCAAAAGACCCTTTCCGGCAAAGAGGCCTTTAAACTATACGATACCTACGGCTTTCCCTTAGATATGACAGAAGCTATTTTAAACGAAAAAGGTTTTGTCGTTGATAGAAACGGTTTTGAGGATGAACTCCAAAAGCAACGGTTACAGGCAAGAACGGCTTCCCAGATGACCGGACAGGTCTTCGATACAGGTCCGCTCAGCAAGATCAAAGACATTTCAAAGGGTTCGAAATTTTTAGGTTATAATCAAAACACCTGCCAGGGAAAAATAATTGCCATTATCCGGAACAACGAGCTTGTAGATGTGGCTATTGTTGGAAGTGAGGTAACGGTAATTTTAGATCAAACGCCTTTTTATGGTGAATCAGGCGGACAAATTGGCGATACCGGAATTTTGGAGTCGGACGGAACCCTGATCCAGGTTACTGATACAAGAAGGAATGATGATTTTACTCTCCATACAGGAAAGGTAATAAAAGGAGAACTAAAGACAGGGATCGTTGTTGAAGCAAAAGTTGACGTCCAGCGAAGAAATGATATCCGGAAGAATCATTCGGCAACACACATTCTCCATTATGCTTTACGAAGAGTAATAGGTCAGCATGCGGAACAGGCAGGTTCTTTGGTAGCGCCTGACCGCATACGTTTTGATTTCCATCATTTCTCCGCCTTAACAAAGGAGGAAATAACACGCATTGAAGACCTGGTAAACGAGAAAATACTCGAAAATGTACCGGTATCGGCAAAAGAATTAACCATCCAACAGGCAAAAAATGCCGGCGCCCTGGCTCTTTTTGGAGAAAAATACGGGGAGTTGGTCAGAATGCTCTCTATGGGAGATTATAGCAAGGAGCTTTGCGGTGGAACTCATGTAGACAGTTCAGGAGAAATCGGATTATTCAGGATTGTTAGTGAGTCATCTGTTGCCGCTGGAATCAGACGTATCGAAGCCGTAACAGGCATGTCGACATTAAAGAGAGAAAGAGAAAAAGAAGACATTATTCAGGAGATATGTGAGATACTGAATACGACTGAGGGCAAACTGGTTACAAAAGCACAGGATATCTTACACGAATTAAAGAATTTACAAAAAGAGCTCAGCAGGGTAAAGCAAAAAGAACTCAGCAGTAAGATTCATACTCTTATCGAGAATGCCAAAGAGGTGTCAGGGGTAAAGATTATTACAAGAAAATTAGAGGATGCAACGGTAGACGACTTGAGAAAAACGGCTGATCTGTTAATAAAATCTGCTGAGGATGTAGCCATTATATTAGGAGCTATCCAGGATGGACGAGTAACAATAATTGCAGCCATGAGCCCTAATTTAGTTAAGCGTGGCTTCCATGCAGGGAATATATCGAAAGAAGTGGCAAAATTAGTTGGCGGAGGAGGAGGGGGCAGACCTGATATGTCGCAGGCCGGAGGACAATGGGTAGAAAAGTTAGATGATGCGCTTCATTTCGCTACAGAATTGTTGAGCAAGAAAATCCTTCAAACGATTAGTTCGTGAGTATCGAATTTACTTACGCTGGCATATGAGTTTTTCCTTGACAATAATGGTATATCTATATAAAATTTTTTGACTTAGAAGGGACATAGTACCATAAGCGTAAATTCAATAACAGAATATTTATACGAGAGATTATAAAGAATTACGATGAAGTATCGGGAAGTTTAAGAAAGAATGTCTCTGTAATCCCTTTTTATTCCCAGTACTTCTTTTTTTATTATTTGGAATTTTTATAGAGGTGATACATGCCTAATCCGAAGAGAAGGTTTTCGAATTCAAGGACGCGTAAAAGACGGACCCATGATAAATTGACCCCTCCGGTCATTCCGCTTGCCGAAAATATGGAAAAAGGTGCCGGAGTACGCTCAAAGCGATATATTTGTTCGCATTGTAAACAGGTAAATCAACCACACACGGTCTGTCATAATTGTGGATACTACCGAGGTAAACAGGTTATCACTGTTGAAAGGTAAATCCATGAGAGTTGCAGTAGATGCAATGGGTGGAGATAAGGCTCCACATGAAATTATTAAAGGATCAATTCTCGCTGCACAACAATTACGAGATGATGATATTATATTGGTAGGTGATGAAAATACTCTGAGCCGAGAGTTAAACACTTACGGAGCGATACCGAAAAATATTACCATTCATCACGCATCTCAAATAGTCCAGATGGATGATCCTGCAACCTACTCTATACGCCAAAAGATTAATTCATCAATTACACAAAGTATCGAACTTGTAGCTCACGGAGAAGCCTGTGCCGTGGTAAGCGCCGGGCATACAGGCGCAACCGTAGCTGCATCGACATTGCACTTAAGAACATTAAAAGGTGTTCGCCGCCCGGGTATTGCGGCTGCACTTCCCACACGGCAAGGAGTATGCTTAATCATTGATATAGGAGCTAACATAGCCTGTAAGCCACTCCATCTTTTCCAATATGGTGTTATGGCAGCAGTCTATTATCGATGTATCTTCGGTATAGAAAACCCAAAGGTTGGGCTTCTCAATATCGGTGAAGAGGATGCAAAGGGAAACGACCTTGTGAAAGATACCTTTACACTCCTCTCCAATTCGAATTTAAATTTTGTAGGAAACGTAGAAGGCCGTGAAATATTTGATAATAAAGCCAATATAGTTGTCTGTGAGGGTTTTGTAGGAAATATTATATTGAAATTTGCAGAAGGACTTTCCATGAGTCTTCTGTCAACAATTAAGACAGAAGCGCTCAAGAGCTTTTGGACAAAGTTAGGTCTGTGGTTGTGTAAACCAGCCTTCGAACCATTAAAGGCAAAAATGGACTTTGCAGAATATGGCGGCGCTCCCCTACTGGGAGTTAACGGTATTTGTATTATCTGTCATGGCAGATCTGACTCCAAGGCTATCCAAAATGCCATAAAAGTTGCGTTGAAGCTATCAAAATACAAGGTCAATGAGCATATTGTTTCCGAATTCGAAAAGATCAATACGCTTACGGCACATGTTGTTTAACTGACTAGTCACCTATTAATCTCCTCTGGATAATTAAAATTATACATGCAACAGAATCAAAGGGCTTCAATTACAGGGATAGGATCATACCTGCCAAATAAGATTTTAACAAATTACGATTTAGAAAAACTCGTTGAAACCAGTAATGATTGGATTGTCCAGCGAACAGGTATTAAAGAGCGCCATATTGTTGAAAACGGTATAATAACATCGGATCTTGCTACTCAGGCATCAATATATGCAATGGAAGACGCAGGGGTTTCTCCGCAAGATTTAGATATGATTATTACTTCTACGATAACGCCTGACCATATCTTTCCTTCAACCTCATGTTATATACAACAAAAATTAGGAGCAACAAGGGCAGGCGCTTTTGATATATTGGCGGCATGCGCTGGATTTATTTATGCATTAGCTGTTGGAGAAAGCTTCATAAACTCCGGAGCAATAAAAACCGCATTAGTAGTAGGGGCTGAATGTTTATCGAAAATCACTGATTATACTGATCGCTCAACTTGCGTTCTGTTTGGAGATGGCGCTGGCGCTGTCATTATACAGAAAAATCCTACAAAACACGAGATTTTGTCTACCCGTTTGGCTGCAGATGGATCACAAGCAGATGTACTTATTATGCCTGGGGGAGGAGCTAGAAATCCAGCATCTCTGGAGTCTATCCAGCAGAGAGCGCATTATATCCAATTTAGAGGGAAAGAAGTATTTAAACTGGCTATTAACAATATAACGAACTTAATTTTAGAAACAGCAGATGAGAATGGACTGAAACTCGCCGATATAGACTTGATCATCCCTCATCAGAGCAATCTAAGGATTATTGAAGCAACTATGGAAAAGCTTGGACTTCCCATGGAAAAGGCATTTGTAAATATCGATAAATATGGAAATACATCATCTGCCTCTATTCCTATTGCAATTAATGAAGCCCGAAAGGAAGGACGCATCAAAAAAGGAGACATTGTTATGCTCGTTGCGTTTGGGGGAGGATTAACATGGGGGTCTTCAATTATTCGATGGTAGAAAGCATGCAAAAGCAAAAGACAGCGCTTCTTTTCCCTGGTCAGGGTACACAGTATGTGGGGATGGGAAAGGATTTTTATGTGCATTTCAAGGAGGCACAGGAGGTATTCCATGAAGCTAATGAGGTACTGGGGTTTGATATCGCAGCGCTTTGTTTTCAAGGAAAACAAGAGGAATTAAACAAAACCTCTCTGTGTCAGCCTGCCATACTTGTTACAAGTATGGCAATATTAGAAGTTTTAAAGAAAAATTCTCCAATCCAACCAAGCGCCTGTCTTGCCACTGCTGGTCTTAGCCTGGGAGAATATACAGCTCATGTATCTGCGGGTTCAATAGCTTTTACCGATGCTGTACGATTGGTATATAAGCGGGGCGCCTTCATGCAGGATGCCTGCAATGCAAATCACGGAGGTATGGTTTCTATCATTGGATTAGAAGATGAAAAAGTAGAACAAATTTGCACAGAAATACGGACAGAAGGGGTTATTTGTGCTGCAAATTATAATTGTCCGGGACAGATAGTTATTTCAGGCGAAAGATCAACTTTGGAAAAAGCATCGGCATTAGCTAAAGAACGGGGTGCAAAAATAGTTGTCCCTTTGAAAGTTGACGGAGCATTCCATTCGGAATTAATGAGCCCCGCAAGTAGTAAACTCTCAAAGGAGCTGGAATCAACACCGGTCTTAAAATCAAACATACCGGTTGTGGCAAATATCAATGCACAGTATGTGAGTGAGCCTGCTGAGATAAAAACATCTTTATCAATACAAT
This sequence comes from Candidatus Jettenia sp. AMX1, assembly GCF_030263775.1. NCBI lineage: Bacteria > Pseudomonadati > Planctomycetota > Candidatus Brocadiia > Candidatus Brocadiales > Candidatus Brocadiaceae > Candidatus Jettenia > Candidatus Jettenia sp. AMX1. Next base: position 14,550 of record NZ_SZPP01000044.1, on the reverse strand, counting down.
TGAACAGCCCTGTGCGATGGCATCAATCGATGTGCACTCTAATACAGGACGGATTTAATCAGTTTTATGAAATCGGACCGGGAAAGTCATTATCGGGCCTCATGCGAAGGATCGATCCCGCTCAAAAAATGGTAAATATTGATACCGTAGAAACCTTTAAAAATTTAATGAAATCGATTTAATTTTAACATAAGGAGGTAAAAGACCGTGTCAGCAGTTGAAGATAAGGTTAAAGAAATTATTACAAAACAAATGGGAGTAAAAAGCGATCAGATTACAAAAGACACTTCATTTATCAATGATTTAGGAGCTGATTCTCTGGATACTGTAGAATTGATCATGGAATTCGAGGATGCCTTCGATATGAACATCCCTGACGAGGATGCAGAGAAAATACGTACCGTAGGAGACGCCGTTAAATATATAGAGGAACACAAATAAAAATGCAAGAGAAACGAAGGGTTGTTGTCACAGGCGTCGGGGCAGTTACGCCTTTAGGGCTGGAAAAGAATACACTATGGTCGGCGCTGTGCGAGGGAAAAAGCGGTATTAAACCTATCACTTCTTTTGATACCTCAGCATTTGATGTACACTTCGGCGGAGAAGTTAGCGATTTTGATTCCAGTAAGTGGTTCGATGTTAAAGAGGCGCGCCGGTTAGAACGCTTTACACAATTCTCCGTAGTCGCTTCTATAAATGCCATCAATGATGCCGGATTGAAATTGGATGACTACGATGCAACAAGGGTAGGGGTTTTAATTGGTTCTGGCATGGGTGGTTTACAAGAAATTGAAAGCCAACATAATATTCTTATCAACAAAGGTCCCTCAAGGATATCCCCCCTTATGATTCCTAAATTGATGGTTAATGCCGCTCCGGCGCAGGTGGCAATACGATTCGGGATCAAAGGGCCTAATTATGCACTGGTAACAGCATGCACCACAGGCGTTAATTCTATCGGAGAGGCAGTCAGGATTATTCAGAGAGGGGACGCAGAAATCATGATCGCAGGAAGTTCAGAAGCGATAATCACACCTTTAGCCCTCAGTGGATTTAGCGCCATGAAAGCACTTTCCACACGTAATGATGCTCCACAGAAAGCAAGTCGTCCCTTTGACAAAAATCGGGATGGTTTCGTTTTCTCAGAAGGAGCCGGCATCGTTGTACTGGAAGAATTTGAAACAGCAAAGAAACGAGGCGCAAATATCTATGCAGAGGTATCGGGATACGGACTTAATGCCGATGCCTACCATATTGCAGCACCAGAATGTAATGGCGATGGCGCGGCAAAGTGTATGAATAGCGCCTTAAAAGATGCCAACTGCAACCCGGAAGAAATTGACTACATTAACGCACATGCTACGTCAACTCCTCTCGGTGACAATATTGAAATAAAGGCTATTAAAAGAGTTTTTGGACCGTACGCCCCGCAAATTCCCGTGAGTTCAACAAAATCCATGTTAGGCCATCAGTTAGGGGCTTCGGGAAGTGTTGAGGTAGTGATCTGCGCCTTAGTAATTAAGGAAGGTATTATTCCTCCAACCATCAATTACGAGACACCTGATCCCGAATGCTCGGGACTGGATTTTATTCCTAATGTCGCTCGTGAAAAGAAGGTTAAACAGATTCTCTCCAACTCATTTGGCTTTGGCGGGCACAACGCCAGCATTATCTTAAAAGGATTATGAGAATAGGCACTACAATTTAATAAAATATATCATACCCCTGTAATCTTCCCTGAGTCTATTCACAGATAAGCAAGAGTGCTTATTACTATTTCCCCTATAAAAACTATAGTAAGTCTTACGGGAGAGTCTTTAGGTATTTCTTAATAGCATGATACATTTCTGGTAGTTTTTTCATTACTACCTGGATGCGTTTTTCATCGTTGATAGGCTTGGCTGGGGAACCCCATACAACAGAACCTGATTCTAAACTTTTATAAACATTTGAGCCTCCGCCAATAATACAGTTATCACCAATATCTACATGATCGGTAATGCCAACATCTTCTGCAATCATAACATTTTTTCCAATCCTGGTACTTCCTGCGATTTTGGCATATGCGATAAGTATGGTATTATCTCCTATAGTAACATTATGTGCAATATGCGAATGATTGTCTATTTTTACACCGTTCCCGATGATCGTCTTATCGAGCGCCGCACGGCAAATTGTTACCACAGCGCCGATCTCAACATCATCCCCTATTTCAACGGTTCCTATCTGAGGTATTTTCGTATGTTTACCCTGTATTTGGAGATAACCAAACCCATCTTCTCCAATAACGCTATTGCTGTGTATAATCACTCGTTTCCCAATGGTAACCTCCTCCCGAATAGTAACATGGGGATAAATAAGAGAACCATCACCTATAGAACTTTCTTTGCCGATAAATGTATTTGGATAAATGGTAACATTATTGCCTATTCTTACACGATCTTCAATAATAACATAAGCGCCAATAGAAACTTCTTTTCCCAGAATAGCCTCTTTGCTAATACTAGATAAAGGATGAATCCCTATGGGGCGATTGTGTTTCTCTTTAGCTATGACCTCCATGAGCTTAGTAAAAGCCAAAAATGGATTTGTTTCTATAACAATTTGCGGCCTTTTCAGCGTCCCAATCTCTCGATGTGTAACAATCACAGAAGCTTTCGATAGCAATGCCTGCGGAATTAATGTATCGTCTTTAATAAAGGTTATATCTCCCTCTTTTGCAGTTTCGATACTCGCAATACCTGTAATTATGGTATTTAAATTACCAATAACCCTTCCACCGGTAATGAGTTGAATTTGGCTTAGTGTATATTTCATAATGTATCAAAAGATATTTATGGAACATCGTATCATGGCAGGGAATCATAGTCAAACGAACTTTTATATTGACAAATTAGTCTATTAAAAATAATAATGTACACATTAAGCAATCAATATATCTATTTTTTTAATCTCTTATGATGCATTTGCCAAAAAGTAAATATTTTCAAAATTTCGATACTCTTCACGGGTATGATAACCATAGTAAATTTAACAATATCAATAATTTTAAGGAGTAAATCATATGTGCGGAATTGTCGGATATATCGGGTGTAAAGAAGCAGTCAAGGTTTTATTAGACGGCATCAAAAGGCTCGAATATCGCGGATATGATTCTTCTGGAATGGCATTTATTCAGAATGGTATTTTACATTGTGAAAAGGCTGTGGGTAAGATAGCTGAGTTAGAAAAGAGACTGAATGGGAATAATTTTCATACCTCTTTAGGCATTGTTCATACACGATGGGCGACACATGGCGCCCCCACCACGGAGAATGCTCATCCTCATGTTGATTGCAATAACGAAATTGCCGTAGTACACAACGGAATTATTGAGAATTATGATTATTTAAAATCAAAATTAGAGCAGGAAGGACATATCTTTAAGAGCGAAACAGATACAGAAGTACTGGCCCATCTTATTGAGAAATATTTTCATGGTGATCTTGAAACAGCCGTCATGGAAGCATTACGAGAGGTAGAGGGAACGTATGGTATTGCAGTGATTTCCCAGAAAAATCCCCGAAAAATTGTAGCGGCAAGGAAAGGATCGCCCTTAATGATAGGGATTGGAAATCAAGAATATTTTATAACCTCTGATGTTTCTGCTTCGCTGGAACATACCCGGGATGTGGTGTATCTGGATGATAATGAGATAGCTATTCTCACACCGGACCGCTACGAGACGAAGACCATACAAAATATCCGGACACATAAAAAAGTTGAGGAAATACTATGGAACCTGGATATGATTGAGAAGGGTGGCTATGAACATTTTATGCTGAAGGAAATTCATGAGCAACCTCAATCCCTAAGGAACGTTATGCGTGGGCGGGTGGAAAGTAATAACGACTCAGTAAGATTGGGAGGATTAATCCATTGCGAGCAAGACCTCCGGCAGGCCAGGCGTATCATAATTGTAGCCTGCGGCACATCATGGCACGCAGGGCTTGTAGGTGAATACATGCTGGAAGAATTTGCACGCATACCGGTTGAAGTGGAATACGCCTCTGAGTTTCGATATCGAAACCCTGTGATCGAAAAAGATACTATTGTAATTGCTATAAGTCAGTCTGGAGAAACGGCAGATACCCTGGCAGCTATACGGGAAGCCAGACAGAAGGGCGCCAAGATACTCTCCATCTGCAATGTTGTCGGCAGTACAATAGCAAGGGAAGCCGATGGCGGAATTTATTTACATATCGGCCCGGAGATTGGCGTTGCATCTACCAAAGCCTTTACAGCACAAATCGCGGTACTTTATTTATTCACCTCTTACATGAGAAATCTTAGATGCCCATCTTCCCCATTAGACTCAAATATGATTAAGGATATACAATCCATACCGGAAAAGATCCAAACTATCCTTAACATGGAAGAACATATCATTGAACTTGCAAAGTTATACAAGGATAGTGAACATACTCTTTATCTGGGAAGAGGATACAACTACCCCGTAGCGCTTGAAGGCGCATTAAAGCTAAAAGAGATATCATATATCCACGCCGAAGGTTATCCAGCAGCAGAGATGAAGCATGGACCTATTGCCCTCATAAACAAAGATATGCCCGTAGTCTTTATTGCAACAAGAGATAATGTTTACGGTAAGATTTTAAACAATATCGAAGAGGTTAAATCCAGAAAAGGAAAAGTAATTGCAATTGCAACTGAGGGAGATGATCAAATTGCAGAAAAGGTAAATCACGTCCTTTACATACCAAAAACTACTGATGTCCTGACACCTCTCCTGTCAGTAATTCCTCTCCAATTGCTGGCCTATCATATGGCAGTCATGAGAGGATGCGATGTTGATAAACCGAGAAATCTTGCAAAGAGTGTAACGGTTGAATAAGAGGTTCACTCTGAGGATGCGGGTAAAATTAAGTATAGATTTGGTAGGGGCGAACACAAGGTTCGCCCCTACCGGTTATTTACGCCTTACGTGAACAACTATTTTCTATTCAACATATAAACTAAAGCGCTAAAGATCTCTTAATCACTGGTAAAGTGAAATTTTGTTGCAAAACCGCTTCTCCCGTCATAATTCCACTCCTGGTTATCCTCATGAAACCGATGATTAACAGCCTTTCCCATATCTAATGTTAAATCAAATTCTTTTGCCCAGAGAGTAAAGTTCTTATTGACAATTTGAGTAGGTTTTCCCGGATCTCCCTGCCCATGCAACAGCTCAATATCTAATGATAATCTATTGGCTACTTCAGCCCTCTTACGCCATTCAGAAGATTCTACCTGGATAGGTAGATATCTTACGGTAATCCTTTCAGGTGGAACTTTGCCAAAACGAAATACATGATTTTTAAAAATATCCAATAATGCATTTTTCTGAATAGCGGAGGCGGCCTTATCATTTATATAAAAAACAATCCAATTTTTCTCCGGTGTTGCTGTCAGATCTGTTATTCCTATTACCGTCTGACCATCTAAATTATGCTGCCCGTAATTCCCTTTTAGAACACGAAAAACACCGGTAATCTTACATGTTTTATTATGGGTTGGCTCACTTCCGAAGAGACAAGGACAACCCGGATTGCAGGTACATCCCTCAAAATACTCACCTTCAATTGACCAGGAAGGACCAGCCCAAAGGGTGCTGGAGATACTACAAAGTAGAATAGCAGAGATTACTCCAGGTAGTAAATATCGCAATCTTCTCATCATTCCTCTCCTTCTAAAAGTAACTGTGAACCTATAAGGAATTGAAACAATCATACAAAGAAAGAATTGTTCCGCTTCACAAGTCTTTCATTCAAGATAATTTACCATAAGAGGCTCCAGAGTATTTGTCATTGTGAGGGTTTTTTTCCCGAAGCAATCTTTTCTCAACTATTCAAGAGATTGCTTCGGACAATGCCCTCGCAATGACACGTTAAACACAACATGGACAAACGGAGAGACTACAGTCCGTGCCACCCTGAAAACCGCTTACAGAAATGAAAATTCCTCTACAATCAAGTTAAACCGCTTAATTACAATTCTGATGAAATATATACCTCTAAAACTTCCCTTGTAAGACGAGGACATACTTTTATCAATAGAGTATAAAAATGTGGATTCGTCTCAGCTTAACCGCTCTCATCTTATTTTCGAATAAGGGGAACAAACCGTACAGGGATAATGGATTTCTTTATAATATTCTCAGAAGCGTCTTTGGTAATCAGCATCAGATCCTGCACTGCATACATACCACCCACAGGAATAACCATACAACCGCCAGGCTTAAGCTGATCAATAAGTGGTTGAGGAATATGCTCTGCCGCTGCTGTAACGATAATGGCATCAAAGGGGGCATGTTCAGGCCATCCCTTATAACCGTCACCAATCATACCCTTCACATTCGTATAACCCAGCGCTTTTAAATTTTTTATAGCCTCTTTGCCGAGTTTTTCTACAACCTCTATTGTATATACCTGTTTTACCAATCTTGAGAGAACAGAGGCCTGGTAGCCTGAACCTGTTCCCACTTCCAACACAATGTCATCTTTGTCTACCTTTAATAATTCTGTCATAAAGGCAACTACATATGGTTGAGAAATAGTTTGTCCAAATCCAATAGGCACCGGCCGGTCTGAATAGCTAAAGACACGATTTTCTTCCGGAATAAAGAAGTGACGAGGTATACACTTCATTGCATCGAGTATTTCTTTATCCTTTATACCTCGGGAGGCAAGCTGTTCTTCCACCATCCGTTCCCGTTGCCGTTTAAAGACACCCTCGTCCGTTACAGAGCTTTTAATCCCCAGAGCAGAAACCGCGCTATTAAACGTAGATAAGCTGATAAAAGAGATTGTACTCACTATGTATGAGGTAATAAATATAAGCGAACTTGTCTTCATTATGAATTTATTTTTCACATATAGATAACTTTATGATTCTATAAACATTCCACCCCTATGGGGTTGTTTTTCAAAAAATTACAGGGTTACGAGTTTAAAATTTAGCATAAATAGTAAAAAAATAACCATGGAGCATTTCTCCGTACAGAATAGGTTTTGGGATAGCTTCTAATCACATCCACCAAATGAGCATCCATACATGATATAAACTCATTATCGGTCAAACATCACCATGTCTGCAATGTACTAAGGTGTAACTATAATGGAAACATCTTCTCTTGTACGTACTTCACCGATAACATCGGCAGTCATAACCCCCTTCTCTTTGAGTTTTGCACAAAGTACTTCAACTTTTTCTTCCGGAAGTGAGATAAGCAGGCCGCCGGAAGTCTGGGCATCGAATAAGACATCTACCAATTCCTCACTTACGTTAGGATCTATTCTAATCGCATCTTTTAAATATTTCTTACTAAGCTTTGATACCCCCGGTATCAATCCCATCCTGACATAGCGTTCACAACCTTCGAATATAGGCACATGACCAGCAAAGAAAGATAAGGTAACCATACTGGCTTCTGCCATCTCATGCGCATGGCCTATAAGCCCAAAACCAGTAATATCCGTGCAGGCATTCACATTTACTTCCAGCATAACTTCAGAGGCTGCCTTATTTAACAAGACCATACTCTTCGTTACAATACTTATATGCTCCTCAAGAACTTTCCTGGCCTTAATAGCCGAGATAATTAATCCCGTCCCTAACGGTTTTGTTAGTACCAATACATCTCCTACCCTGGCACCTGCATTCGTTACAATCTTCTTAGGATGAATAATTCCCGTAACGGATAATCCATATTTAATCTCATTATCCTGTAACGTGTGACCACCCACAATGGCAGCTCCTGCCTCATTGACCTTATCTGCTCCACCCTTAAGTATTTCTGTCAAAATATCCTTATTCAGTGTCTTGAGAGGATAACAAAGGATATTCATAGCCGTGAGAGGTTTGCCTCCCATAGCGTAAACATCGCTTAAGGCATTAGCTGCTGCTATCTGTCCGTAATCATACGGATTATTCACTACCGGTGTAAAAAAATCAAGGGTTGATACCGTAGCTATTTCCTCAGTAATCTTGTAGATACCGGCATCAGCAAAGGTTTTGGGGCCGACTAACAGATGTTCATCCGGATACTCCGGTAAATTACGAAGCACATACGCCATGTCTTCAACGGGGATCTTACCAGCTCACCCGCCACACGTTGCGTAATCGATCAATCGCTTTTTTCTCCGTAACAGAGGTACCACCCCCTTTCATAAAAAAGCTGCCGTTTGTTCTATCGATTTTACTGAAACCACGACGTCGATGCCTCTTTTTTGTTGAATTTAGCATGGCACTCATCACAACTATTTACCACATTGAAAAAGGCTGTCGTGGCCTTATCTTTATTTTTCTCCTGACAGGCACTGATTAACTGTAATGCACTGAGATGAAATTTAACATCCAGATTTATAAACTCCAAAGGCAAGTCATCTTTATTTGCACCTGTAAAAACCACGGGACTTGCCGCTTTCAGTTTTTTTGTATCTTCTTTAATATCATTCCAATTCTGCTGGTTAATTGATGTTGATAAATGTTTTAACAACACCTTAATATTTTTCATATGTACCAGAAAGCCCTCTTCATTTTTAATAAACCCAAGCTCTTCATTTGCCTTAACTTCCTTTTGCCCCCTTTCGCCGGATATACCTCTCTCCTCCAGCTTTTCCGTTTCTTTTTTACCACAACCGAACATACATACTATGAGAATTGCTAAAATAATAGATTTCTTCATGTAAGGCACCTAAAAATTAAAGATTTATGAAAATTAATAAAATTTTATGTTAAACGTTCTTCTTCAAAAAATCAACTTTTTATTCCTCACACTACGCTTAAAGACTTTCCAATCTTCTCAAAACACTCCACCGCCCAGGTAAGATCATCCTGATTGTGTGCAGAGGAAAGCATTACACGAATGCGCGCCTTATCCATAGGTACTGTAGGATAGCCAATAGCCTGGGCAAAGATTCCTTCCTGAAATAATTTTTGACTAAAATCTTTAGCTGTCTTAGCATCTCCTATGATAACAGGGGTAATAGGTGTTCTTGTGTAGCCAAGGTCAAATCCGGCATGTTTCATTTTCTGCTGAAAAAATGCGGTATTATCCCAAAGTTGTTTAACGAATACATCTGAAGTACTGAGAATATTCACGGCTTCAATACAAGCTGCTACATCGGCGGATGCAACAGCGCTGGAAAAAAGGAATGGACGTCCCTTTTGTGACAAGTAATCTGTTATCTTTTTCTTTCCTGCAACATAACCACCTACCACTCCGAGTGCCTTTGACATGGTACCTGTCTCAATATCGACTTTGCCATGGAGACCAAAATGGTCAACAACACCCCTGCCACCTCGTCCCAAAACACCTTCTCCATGGGCATCGTCTACCATAGTAATTGCACCAAAAGCCTCGGCGATCCCTACAATTTCCGGCAGGGGTGCAATATCACCTTCCATACTAAAAACCCCGTCGGTAATAATAAGCTTACGCATAGCACTCTTTTCATTGAATATCTTTACCCGAAGGTCTTGTGGATCACCATGCTTATATCGTATAATCTTAGCCCTTGATAACCTACACCCATCAATAATACTCGCATGATTAAGTTCATCCGAAAGAACAACATCACCCTCACCAACAATTGCAGGAATAACGGCCAGGTTTGCACAGAATCCGGATTGAAAGGATAAAGCACACTCCACCCCCTTAAAAAGTGCAAGCTTTTGTTCCAACTGTTTGTGCAGGAGTGTCGTTCCAGCAATAGTTCTTACCGCTGCCGGCCCTACACCGTAGGTTTCAATAGCTTTTTGTGAGGCTAACTTTAATCTGGGATTATTGGCAAACCCAAGATAGTTATTTGAGCAAAGATTTAATACCCGTTTTCCCTCTACCATAATCCACGCCCCTTGCGGTCCCTCAATGGTGCGGATATGGATTAATAGTCCTGTTTCCTTAAGTCTGTTAAGTTCTTCGGTAATAAAATCAAGTTTATCCATAATACATATCGCTCCTTTTACATTTTTAAAATAACCTTTCCACATCTTCCATCTTTCATAAGCTTCATACCCTTCTCATAGTCTTTTAATGAAAATTGATGAGTAATGACAGGGCTTGGATCAACGAGGCCGGAAGATAAGAAACGCGATGTCTTATACCACGTAGAGAATATCTTGCGACCAGTAATCCCATAAATACGTATCTTTTTAAAGATAACATCCTTATTCAAATCGATATGTACCCGCCGTTCATAAATACCCAAAATAGATATCCTTCCTCCCGGCGTGATAGCTTTTAAACCTTGGTTCAGAGCCTGATTATTACCGGAAAATTCCAGAACTACGTCTATTCCACTATCCCTTGTAACCTCCAGAGCAGTTTGGACCACATCTTGTTTTCTGGGATTAATGATACTATGTGCTCCCATTTTCTTACCGATAGCTAACCGATAATCATTAGGATCAGAAATGATAATGAGTGAGGCGCCACAAGCTTTGGCAATACCCGTAGCAAAAAGTCCAATTGGTCCAGCCCCAAGAATTAAGACAGTCTTAGCCGAAACATCCTCAGCCAAAACGGTATCAACAGCATTTCCAAACGGCTCCTGAATAGTTGCCCATTCATCCGGAATATGGGAATCATTTTTCCATAAAACATGTTCAGGCAAGACAAGAAATTCGGCAAAGGTGCCATCATGGTCAACTCCTAACAGCTTAAAATTTTTACAAACCTCCGAGTATCCGTTATTGCACTGATAACAATACCCACAGGTAAGATGGCTCTCAGCCGAAACACGATCTCCAATCTTTACCTGAGTAACCTCATCACCTATCTTTATTACGTTTCCGACGAATTCATGTCCTATAATACGAGGTGGTAGAAAACGATGTTGCGCCCAACGTGTCCAGTCAAAAATATGCACATCTGTACCACAAATAGAGGCAACCTTTACTTTAATCAGTACATCTTTTAACCCTACCCTTGGAGCAGGTACTTCCACAAATTCCATACCTCTTGTGCGTTTTTTTTTAACAATAGCCTTCACGGAAGAACACCTCTTTCTTTATTATTCCTTACTGTTGACTCAGGATTCCTCTTCTTTCACCGTGTATCATGTCACGCTTTTTTATAATGCATATGTGTGCCATGTCACATCTTTCAAACTTTACAACTTATCTCCCCTGTCTATCCATATCAAAATATAACTAATTGTAAAATAAATTTTTAGAACTATTTCTTCATTTTATAAATGTGTGTTTATCGTTCAAAATTTATTAAAGTTTATTGGCATGAGCATTGCTCTTTTTAATACTGCAAAGAATTTATTTTCTATAATAAAAGAATTCTCAAGATGTTGCAACATGCAAGAAATAATCATCTTTATAAGATAAAAATCAGGTATTTACTGATCAAATTGAGAATGATAGGTATAAATATTGTACAGCAAAGCTACTCTTACGGCAAAGTGTCACAATGAATTTACTATGGAAAACCTTACAAGTTTGTGAAAGTGTTTTCGTACCTTACTGAATTTTTTCATTAAACAATTTACAGAGGAGGCGGGAAAATGTTAAAAAAATTTGGTTTTAGTTTTTCTATTGTAGGCGCACTGATATTTAGTATCGTTGTTGTAAATAACTCTTTTAGTAGCTCTGCCGTAGCACAACATTATCAAGTCCTTCAGCCAGACGGAAAGGATGTAGCAAAAGACGAGGGAAAGAAGGAAGGGGCGAAAGAAGGAGTAAAGGCAGAAGGACAGAAGGAAGAAAAGTGTGAGAAGTGTAAACATATACCGTCTCAGCCAGAGGGCGATTGCAGATGCGATTGCCATCACAGGCACCAATAAACCCTGGAAGATCAGAAATAAAAAAGGCAACTCATATGAGTTGCCTTTTTTATAGTCAAAAGCATCTATTTTTCGTAATTACCCAAATACTATTCAAGCTGATACCCAATCATTTTCTTTGTATATTTTACAAGACTGTTCTTCTCTTTTCTGTTTACTTACAATATTCCCACAGTTTTTACACGCCAGATGTTGAACGCTCACAAAAAATGAATTTGCCAGTTTTTCGCCTTTGGCAGGAATGATTGATAAACCTGTTTTAGACTCTTGCATGGGTAGGGCAATAATGGCGCCCAGGGTAACCATAACAGCTTTTATACCTTCTGTATCCATGATTTTATACTAAGATTAAATCCTAACTGTATAAAGGAAAACACTATTTTCTTGGAGGAAAAAATGCAATAGGCTTTACTTTGTCTGTACGGGAAGTTTTCTCTTATTCTTACGCAGCCTCGTTGCTATGCAAGCAGAGTAATGCCAGAGAGCGCCCTACTAATTCATATGGCTCATTCTCACCCTTCGATTGAAACCGCCGTATTCCCGTTTCTGATCTGGTATCCAGGAGTAAATCCCACAGCATTTTCGATGGTTTAGATGGCAAGATAAAGGAAACCTGATCATAATGGGCATTGAGCAGGAACAAAAGGGTATTATCTTTTATTGGATTACCACGATCATCAGTCTCTTCAATAGCATCGCCGCTCAGCCGAAGCCCCAGACAACGGGTGTTTTGATTATTCCAGTCCTCTTCAATCATCTCCTTTCCATCCGGTCTGAACCAGGTTAAATCTTTAATCTTAGAACCACGAATCTTTCTTCCCTGGAAAAAGTGTCTCCGCCGTAAAACCGGATGTTCATAAGAGAGTTTAATTACGTATTGGGTAAATTCTAAAAGTTCACGTTGTGATTGGTTCAAATGCCAGTTTATCCAGGAAATTTCATTATCCTGACAATAGGTATTATTGTTTCCCTTCTGAGTCCTTCCGATCTCATCACCAGCCAGGAGCAATGGGACTCCCTGCGATAGGAATAGAGTTGCCAGGAAATTACGCTGCTGGCGCGCTCTTAAGACAAGGACTAACGGATCTTCGCTCGGACCTTCTGTTTCACAGTTCCAGCTCAGATTTTCATTCGTACCGTCCCGGTTATCCTCTTTATTAGCCTCATTGTGCTTTTCATTATAACTAACTAAGTCACGCAAGGTAAAACCATCATGGGCTGTTACAAAATTAATACTTGCATATGGCTTTCGCCCGCTTTTCCCGTAAAGGTCACTGCTTCCTGTTAATCGGTAGGCTAAATCGCCAATCTGCCCGGCATCTCCTCTCCAGTACCGCCGCACAGTATCCCGATATTTTCCGTTCCATTCAGCCCAAAGAACAGGAAAGTTTCCCACCTGGTACCCTCCTTCACCCAGGTCCCATGGCTCGGCAATTAACTTTACCTGTGAGAGCACAGGATCCTGGTGAATAATATCGAAAAACGATCCTAAACGATCTACCTCATGGAGCTCTCGCGCCAGTGTTGATGCCAAATCAAACCTGAACCCGTCGACGTGCATCTTAAGCACCCAGTAGCGCAAGCTATCCATAACAAGTTGAAGCACGTGGGGATGCACCATATTTAACGTATTCCCGGTTCCCGTATAGTCCATATAGTAGCGATGATTTTCCGGTACTAAACGATAATAATTGGCATTATCAATCCCTCGAAAGGAAAAGGTAGGACCCAGATGGTTCCCTTCGGCAGTATGATTGTAAACCACATCCAGGATTACCTCGATCCCCTCACGGTGGAGTGTCTTAACCATAGTTTTAAACTCCGTCACCTGCTGCCCTAAAAACCCGCTGCTTGAGTATCGGGATTCCGGTGCAAAGAAACCAATTGAATTGTAACCCCAATAGTTAGAAAGCCCTCGATCCACAAGGTGTTTATCGTTTACAAAATAATGTACCGGCATTAACTCTACTGCCGTAATCTTCAAAGAGTGGAGATGATCAATAACCGCCGGTGTGGCAAGGCCAGCATAGGTACCCCGTAACTCTTCAGGTACATCCGGATGGCAAGCAGTAAAACCTTTAACATGCAATTCATAGATAAGTGTCTTATACCATGGGATTCTTGGATACACATCATCTGCCCAGCTAAATGCTTCATCTACAACGACACACTTAGGGAGATGGGCAGAGCTATCGCGATCATCCTGAGAAAGATCGGCGGCAGGATCCCCCATCTTATAACCAAAAAGTGCATCGCTCCATTTAATATTCCCGGCAATAGCCCTGGCATATGGGTCCAACAATAGCTTGGCAGGGTTAAATCGGTGACCTTCTGCCGGTGCGTAAGGGCCATGCACCCGATAACCATACAGTTGCCCTGGACGTACCTCGGGGAGATAAATATGCCATATCTGATCAGTTTGCTCAATTAACTGAATCTTGGAAATTTCCTGATTTCCATCGGGTCCATTAAATAAACATAACTCCACTCTTGTAGCATTTTCTGAAAAAAGTGCGAAGTTAACTCCGGAACCATCCCAGGTCGCTCCCAGTGGATATGGCTTCCCTGGCCACATATTCTTAATCTCCTTCATCCTGTTTTCGCTCCTTTCATAAAATAGGCCTTCGGCGACTTTTTCCCCTCCCTTGAGAGACTGTGTCATAATTACCCAGAAAGGGTTGGATTCGTTCTTTAATCAGAGAGAAAAATACTCTCG
>NZ_SZPP01000043.1:0-26519 GCF_030263775.1 Candidatus Jettenia sp. AMX1 | reverse complement strand
GAACAAGATTTTTCAGGCTCTCTCAGCCATGACTGGCATCTTTCCCTTATCTATGGCTGGTTAGCACAATTTTTGTCTGGTTTATGCGCAACTTATGTGTAATCAAGAAGATCTAAGATTTCCTGTGGCTTTTTAATCAGCATCTGTGCGCCATTTTCCAGGAGCTCTTTTTCCGTACGGAAACCCCAAAGCGCCCCTACAGGAAACATGCCGGCTGCTATGGCAGTCTTCATATCAATAGCAGTATCACCAAGATAGATAAATTCTGAAGGGTGAACATTCAGACATTTAGCTATCTCTCGTGCGCTTGCGGGATTTGGTTTGAGCGGGAATGAGTTGCGTTGGCCCAGAACTATATCGAATGCCCAATTCTGCAGAAATTCTGCCACGCACAGTTTTGTAAAATCATCTGGTTTGTTAGACAGAATTGCCATTTTCAGGCCATGTGCTGTCAGCGCATCGAGCATTTCTGCCACGCCATCGTAAGGCTTCGTCTTTCTATTCCAATTTCGGCCGTATTCTTCCCGAAATGCCTGCACACAAATACGGATGATATCACCATCTCGCTTATCTTCCGGTAGTGCACGACTCATAAGCATAGCTGCTCCATCACCCACGAAGTAACGGTAAATGTCCAGCGTATGAGTGGGAAAACCATTTCTTGCCAGGACATGATTTGTCGCATTGCTAAGATCTTCCA
Organism: Candidatus Jettenia sp. AMX1; assembly: GCF_030263775.1. NCBI lineage: Bacteria > Pseudomonadati > Planctomycetota > Candidatus Brocadiia > Candidatus Brocadiales > Candidatus Brocadiaceae > Candidatus Jettenia > Candidatus Jettenia sp. AMX1. The sequence continues at coordinate 25,819 of NZ_SZPP01000043.1, read as the reverse complement.
GGGTATCAAGTAATGTCCCATCAAGATCGAAGAGTACAGCCTTGAAATGTTTTGATGAATTTTTCATGATCAAATTTCACGTATAGGTATCTTTTAGATTTTTTTATTATACAGTATTCCTGTACAATAAGTCTTGTGCGGAATTAAGTTCCAATTTGACTGCACAGGAAATGCTATGATAATATACTTGACCAACGAAGACATATGCAAGCTCTCTTGCACAAGTGGAAAGTGATTTTACATAAAGACTCATAATAACGAAAGGTAAGGATTATGAAACAGCTCGACCCTATATCTCATGTCATGACTACCAGCCTGAAGACGGTACAGATACATCAGAAGCTGAGTGAAGTCCGGAGAATATTTATTGAAAATCAGCTTCATCACGTTCCGGTAGTACATGATCGCAAACTTGTCGGTCTTATCAGTACTACCGATATGTTACGGTTGAACCTTGCCGTATCGGGTACAAACAGTTGGTCGATTGATACGATGCTTGATCAGCAATTTACGATTGAACAGGTCATGCAAAGGAATCTTGTTACCATTGATATACATAGCACGGTACGAAAAGCTGCCCATCTCCTCAGTGATGGAGTATTCCATTCACTTCCTGTTGTCGACAAAGATAATAATCTTGTCGGAATTATTACGAGTACAGACTTGATCCGGTATTTGGCAAGGCTGTGTTAGGCTCAGCTTTCCAACCTTCCAGCCTCTTCAAGTTATAAGGGTGAATTACGGCGTTGGTTTTTACGCCGAATCCACCAATACTATTTCTATACAATTCCTGTTGGTTATAATTACTTAGATATTGATATTTTACCAAATATTAAGTAAAAATATACCGTGCCCTGAGTATGGATAAAATAAAATTATTTAAATTTTTTAGGTAGTGCGTATGATTAGAGGACCTGATATTCGTGCAGTCCCTTTCCACAAATTATTCACAAGAATTTTAACCATTTCTCTCTTTATTGCTGGCGCTCTCGTAATTATCGGCTGGATATTTGATGTCTCTGTATTAAGATTTGGATTGTCTTTGTATGTAGTTATAGGCATTGTCCTTTTTGCCGCCATGGTTTTGTGTACCGCCCTGTTACTGGAGAAAAGATATAATGAACGCAAACTTATAGAGAAAGAATTGAAAACGCTCAATGAATCCCTTGAACATCGTATAGCAGAGCGAACATTGATACTCACCATGATAAATAAAGAACTCGAGAGAGAAAATGAAGAACGGAAACGAGCAGAACAATCATTGTGCGAATCGGAAGAACGATACCGCAGCTTTGTTGAAAATGCCCAGGATGTTATTTTCACCCTTGCTGCTGACGGAACTATTACTTCATTAAATCAAGCCTTTGAGACTATTACCGGGTGGTCACGGGATCATTGGTTATATAAAAATTTCAATCCCTTACTTCATCCTGAAGACAGGGCTGTTGCACTACAATTTTTGTATCTCGTTCTGCAGGGGGAAACACTACCCACCTTTGAATTACGTATATCGAATAAATCGAACAACTACCTGACAGGAGAATTTAAAGTAGCCCCCCTGATTAAAGAAGGGTCGGTTATTGGAATCTTAGGTATTGCCCGTAATATTACCGAACGAAAGCATGCTGAAAAGATTCTCCGTGAAAGTGAAAATAAGTATCGGCTACTTCTTGAAAATCTCCCGCAAAGGATATTTTATAAAGATAAAAATTCCCTGTATATTTCTTGCAACGAAAATTTTGCCCGTGATTTCCATATAAAACCGGATGAAGTCTTTGGAAAAACCGATTATGACTTCTTCCCCAAAGAACTTGCTGATAGATATCGGTCTGATGATAAGAGAATTATAAATTCAGGGCAAAGAGAATCTAAAGAAGATAGCTATATCAAAGATGGAAATGAACTTATTGTGCAAATGATTAGAACCCCCATAAGAGACGGAAAAGGCGCTATTGTTGGCATATTGGGTTCAGCCCTTGACATTACGGAAAAGGTCGCCCTGGAAAAGGAGGCAGAACACACTTACCACCTGGCTGCATTGGGAGAATTAGCGGCAGGCGTAGGTCATGAGATTAATAATCCGATAACGGGTGTTATTAACTGTGCCCAGATCTTGCTTAACAAAAGTAAGGAAGAGAGCAAAGAGAGGGATCTTGCCCGTCGGATTTTAAAAGAAGGTGACCGTATAGCAAGAATTGTTCATAGTCTTCTTTCCATTGCCAGATCAGGCAGCAGTGGAAAAAGCATTATCGGTATCCACGAGATACTTCCTGATGCATTGACATTAACAGAGGTGCAACTCCGCAAAGAAGGTATTAAACTAAAATTAGATGTTCCTGACAGTTTACCGAAAGTACAAGTAAACCCACAACTCATTCAGCAAGTTTTTCTCAATCTTATTAATAATGCCCGCTATGCCCTGAACCAAAAATATACAGAGGCGCATGAGAACAAAATCCTTGAGGTCAGAGGTGAAGAAATGAAGATTGAGGATCTTCCCCATGTAAAAATTACCTTTTGTGACTATGGCACCGGCATACCGAACAGCATAAGAGATAAGTTACTGAATCCTTTCTTCACGACAAAGCCCTCCGGCAAAGGGACTGGGCTGGGTTTGAGTATTAATCATACCATCATCAGGGATCACGGCGGCAAACTTGTGATCAACAGTATTGAAGGAAAGTTCACAAAAATTGCAATAATTCTTCCGGCAAAATCCTGAAAGGATCAGGGATTTAGAGATAACTTAAAGAGAAACACTCCTGGTTATTGTTCTCTCATTTACGGTCTCTTCTCATGAAAAAATTGGGTATTTTTCTCTATCTGTTTTTTATCCATGTAATATCAGTAGAGACGCAACATCTTGTGTCTCTGCTTCCGATTTTACTTTTTATACAAAAGTAAATACTTTCATGGAAATTGACTTTACTATAATGTACCCCAAAAACTGGACAGATAAATAAGATAAAATATCCTGGGTGAGAATTAGGAGTGTAGATTCAAAAAGGGAGGATATTTTAGGGATGGAGAGGAAGAGATACAGTGGTGAATTTAAGGCGAAGGTAGCGATAGAGGCGATAAAGGGGGAGAAGGCAGCCAGTGAGATAGCGGGAGAATATGGGGTACATCCGACACAGATAGCACAGTGGAAGAAGCAAGTAATGGACGAGATACCGAAGATATTTTCAACGAAGAAGGAAAGAGATGCAAGAAAGGAGGAGGAAATAAAGTCATCGTTGTATCAGCAAATAGGACAATTGAAGGTGGAGTTGGATTGGGTTAAAAAAAAGCTGGACTTACCAGTTGATGCGAAGAGGAGTCTGGTAGAGGTGGAGAACAAGGAGATCAGCATAGTCCGTCAATGTGAATTGTTAGGATTAGAAAGGTCAAGTTTTTATTACACACCGATAGGAGAGAGCGGATATAACTTTGAGTTGATGAACCGTATAGACGAGCAGTACATGAGGAGTCCGTTTTATGGGGTAAGGCGGATGACGGAATGGTTAAGACAAGAGGGGTATGGAGTAAATCGTAAGCGGGTAAACCGGCTGATGAGGCAGATGGGTTTGTATGCGATTTATCCAAAGCCGAGGCTCAGTGATGGGAGGGATGAGCAGAAGAGATATCCGTATTTATTGAGGGGCTTGAAGATAGAGTATCCGAACCATGTATGGTGTGCGGATATAACGTATGTGAAGATGAGTCAGGGGTATGTTTACCTGGTGGCGATAATGGATTGGTATAGCAGGTATGTGGTATCCTGGGCAGTGTCAATAACGTTAGATGTAGGGTTTTGCATAGAGGCATTGGATAAGGCGAAGGAGGTGGGGAATCCGGAGATATTTAACACGGATCAGGGTTCACAGTTTACCAGTAGGGCATTTACGGGTAGATTAACAGAAGCAAGAATAAAGATCAGCATGGATGGCAGAGGGAGGGTGTTGACAACATATTTATAGAACGGTTATGGAGGTCAGTAAAGTATGAGGAGGTGTATAGAAAGGACTATAAAACTGTGCGTGAAGCGATAGTGAATTTAAGGGACTATTTCAATTTTTAAAATAATGAGAGATTGCATCAATCGCTGGAGTATAGGACACCAAAAGAGGTGTATTTTCAGCAAGAATAAGCCAAAAAAGAAAAAAGTAAAGAGAAGAAAATTCAGGGTAAAGAATGAAAATAATATCAGAGAAAACGGGAGGGATAATAATCAACAAAAATATTTTCACTGAAAGATTGAACGGAAGAAGTGGGATGGATTTTGCGGAGGCGCATGGAAACTCCGTTCCGCTACGCTCCACTTCGTTTCTATGCGCCTTATTAGTTTAAGATAATTATCAAAATACTTTATCTTATTTTTATGAAAAAATTGTCTAGACAATGGGGTACACCTTACCTTGGTTTTATTTTATTAAAATCATCATCACGAAAAGTACTTCCCATAGTTATACAAGACATGCAGGATATTAAAATCAGACCTATTACCATAAGTTTAATTTTTTGTCTACTTGTAGCCATTTTTTCTCCTTTATTGCCTAACTGAAACAAGTTCTGTATGACTTTAAGGAATAAAGGGGACAAACTTTCATCATATCAGTATAATTTAGCTTAAATAATATGCGACTCCTAAAAAAGGCAATATTCCGTTGTTTCAATAAATGAGTATAATGCGAAATCAAGGAATTTTAAACCTTTTAAGTCGGGATGCGTCACTCCGTTCAGCATGACAGTTTTGTAGGGTGGATTAAGCGTAAGCGAATCCACCTTTTATAAAAATATTGTGGTGGATTCGGCGCAAAAGACAGCGCCTTAATCCACCCTACTTTTGCTATTATATAATAATAAGGTCTAATCATGAGCGAATACCGCAGGCTTTATCGTCAACAAGGCTGGTATTTCTTTACGGTTGTAACATACAATCGGGAAAAGATTCTCATTCAACCTGATAATCTTATACGGCTAAGACAATCACTCAGCCATGTGATGAAGAAACTTCCCTTTAATATAGATGCCGTGGTTATCCTCCCTGATCATATTCACTGTATTTGGCGCTTACCTCTTGACGATGATGATTTTTCAACACGATGGAGATTGATCAAGCGATATTTTTCAATTGGCATCAATGCCCCGTTAACTAAAAGAGCAGAAAAGAGAATATGGCAAAGAAGGTTCTGGGAACATCTGCTGAGAAATGAAGAAGATTGGCGTACGCATATGGATTATATTCATTACAACCCTGTCAAACATGGCTATGTTCAAAGTCCGGGAGACTGGCCTTATGGGTCATTTCAGCGTGCAGTAATGCAGGGGTTATATCCGGCAGATTGGGGGGCAAAAGAACCTTCGTCTATCAATGAGATGAATTTAGAATAGATTTCCTTTTGGTGGATTCGCTTACGCTTAATCCACCCTACACATTATTCACAACTTCTTTGAATAACAAAAATAATATTCCGGTATCTCAATGAACAAATCTCATTTTACGATTTTTATTGATTCCAGCTACAATCCAGACAGAAAATTTGGGGTAGGGGGATTTTTGTGTATTCCAAATTGCCCTGACGAAGTGCTGGTGAATAAGAATGCGTTAGAGGAATTGTATTCTCCGGATGTCGTGAAAACAAGGATTGTGGAGCATACAACAAATACACGGCTGGAACTTCAGACACTTCTCTGGGCTCTCGAATCTCTCAGATTAGATACTGAGACCAAAACCTCTGAGGAAATGGGATCGATAACCGTTTACACAGACTGCCGTACCGCAGTTGATCTGCTGCGACGGAGAGAGAGGCTTGGGCGTACTCATTATCTCAGTAAAAGAAAAGGTACAATTTTGGGAAATGCAGATATCTACAAGGGCATTTTTACACTCTGCGACCAGCTTTCGCCAAAGCTCGTATGGATTAAAGGGCATACCTCGGAAAAAGACCGTGTTGGTATACAGAAGATATTTTCAGAAGTAGATAGATTCGTCAGAAATCTATTGAGAAGTTATATCGCTCGTAAATTCTCATAATTTTTAACAGAGATATTTACCTTAGAGACTGTCTGAAAAGTAATAAGTGCGAGGCTAAAGCCTCGCCCTACACTTTTCCTTCGATCAGAATTTTATTGTTGGGTTTGCTTCGCTTAACCTAGGTAACTAAGCGCTTATCCAATTATGGTTTATCTTGTTGATCGTTTTTACCTTCTTCTTTTAGTACTTCATCCAGAATTTTCCCCAATTTTTCAATGCTTTTCTTAATCTCTGCTACCTGTCGTTGCCATACTTCTTCCATTTTTTTCGATGCTGTCTCACCTAATTCCTTTATTTTTTCCTCATATTCGGGAATTTTCTGTTTTATCTCTCCAAGTGCTTCGTCCATACGATCTGATAATTTTTTACCGAGTTCTTGTATGTCTTTCGCAATATCAGGAAGAGTATCGGTTTCTTTTATGCTCTGTCGCGTCTGTTGATAATCTACTTTCCATTCTCCATGTTCCTGTTTTAGGATTGTTTGCAACGGAAGCGTAGTTTCCGTGCCATTTTTATACAGGTGCAATGTTGTCTCAATGGTGGTTGTGTCGCCGTCAATGAGGATTTTACCGAATGCGACATTTGTATCACGAAATTGTTCACGGGAAGCGTTTATCAAATCGCGTGTTTCTGCTGTAGCATACTTACGGGCATTTTCAATGTCCTGGGTCTTTATAGCATCCCAAAATTTTTGGGCTGCTTCCTGTGGAGGCTTTTCAGTGGAACAACCTGATATTACTATGATAGATAAAACAGATACATAAATCCAACTCCAACGAAATTGTTGCAGAATCATTTTTATTCCCGAATTTGAGTTTTTGCGTCTTTTATATTAATGCACCGGTTGTGCAGGATAAACGCGCCAGTTTTGGGATGGGTGTTTGTAAAATTCTCTTTCAATTCCGCCGAAAGGTTCTGTCCGGACGAGTAATTGAGATTGCTGCTCTTCTGAAAGTTCCTTAAACTGCCGTGCAAGGGTTATATTTTCTTTAAGCTGTTCAATACTGTCCATACCCGAAACTAAAGTACTGATAGGTTGATTCCAGGCAAAACATAAACACTCTTTTATCGTGGCTACATTATCTTCCAGTAATATGCCGTTTGCTACTGTTTTCATTGCAAGAATTCCAATATCGTATTCTACGGCTTTGGGAATGACCTGCTGAACAAAGCTGAAATAGTGCGGGTCTACAAGATTCACCGGCATTTGTACAGTATCAATATGATTGTGGTACTTTTGAATGGCTTCTAAAAGTACTTCTGGATTTCTATGTCCCGTAAATCCCACGTAACGGACCTTCCCTTCTTTTTTAGCTTGAAGAGCTACTTCAACGGCGCCACCCTCCCGAAAGACCGATTCAACTTCCTCCCTTGTTTGTAAATTATGGAATTGTAATAAATCGATATGATCGGTTTGTAGCCGATGGAGACTTTCATGTAATTGGTATGAGGCTGTATCAACATCGCGTCCATGATTTTTCGTCATAATGAATGCCTTATCCCGACGAGATTTCAACGCTTTTCCAAGTCTCCGCTCACTTTCGCCATTATTGTAACACCAGGCAGAATCAAAAAAATTGGCGCCTTCGTCAATGGCAGCATGGAGCATACGGATAGCATAGTGTTCATCATGCATCCGGCCAATATGGTATCCGCCTATACAAAGCACGGAAACCATTTCTTCCGTTTTTCCCAGGCGGCGTTTTGGTATGCCTTCTATCTCTGCAGGTGGAGAAGATACAGGATTTCTCTGAAGTATTGTATTCAAATTCTTGGTAAATCCAAGGCCAACAGCAACAGAAAAGGTATCTTTAAGAAAATCTCTCCGATTTGTGAATCTGTTTTTCTCAGGAGTCATTTTTGGTAGTTCCCTTTTGATTTTAAGTTGTTGGTTCGGATTTGCCGGTAAAATAAAAACGATCGCATTTACTCAGGAGTAAACGAGACTCTATCGAGATAATATAAGTAAGAAAAAAGTAGTTTTAACTCTAACTGTTAAGAGTATCAAAAAATATACCATTGTAAGGGAAAAGGTGATTTTGTAATATTTTGATGAATAAAAATAAATTTTGCATCAAGGAGAATGGAACAAATAATGCGTGAAAGCGGCAAAAGTGTGACGCGGGGGTAAAACTTATGTGCCACGGCACACAAGTGTGTCTTGGCGTGTGTGTGACATGTCACATTGTATAACCCTTGTGTAGTTCCTTAGAGGTCATTTCAAAACCTTAATTTCGCGCCTGGAATCATTTGAAGAGAAAGAGGTTTCCGTAAAGAAATAGGTTTTGAGATAGCTTCTAAGAATGATGCTGGACATTCATGGTATTATAAATGAAGAATGCAAAAGGATTTTTTCCTGTTTTTTGCTATAATCATGACATCCCTACGGGATTATAGCATCCAAGAGATGAAGCTGAACAGGATATGGAGAGAGTCAAGACTTTTGTTATATGCAGGTGTATGGGATGTACGGAACTCTTAACCACATCAGATAGTCTTTTGTCAGGTAAGGATATGTTCGGTTTCATTCTTTGGAGACTATAGGTAAAGGAGAGGCACAATCGTCTGTACAAAATTGCTCTCATCATCCAATCCCTTTGGGATGAGAAAACGAAAAAAGAAATTCAGCTTTTACCGGTATACGGCACGGCATTGAACAGAGGGATCGTTACAGGAAAAAGAGCGATGATATAACCTAAGCCCGAAGGGGTAAAATGATGAGAGAAATTTTGATGCCATTTTTCTGTCTAAGCAAAAGAGATATTCTATGTACATAGGGTATATCGAGCGTAAAGGACACATTCTTACCAGGCCCGCGTTAAAATGTCTCAGCCAGGTAGCTGCTATTAATCCAACCCTGGGATGTATTCATCAGTGTGCATATTGCTATGCAAGGGGTTATTCGATGTATCCGGGCGATGGTAACGTGTATGTCTACGGGAATATGGTCGAAAAATTAAAGAAAGAATTGCTGACACGCCGAAAGCTGCCTGCCTATGTATTCTTTAGCCCCACCTGCGATATCTTACAGCCCGTACCGCAAGTGATTAATATAACGTATGAATTGATGTGTGTATTATTCGAGCATGGTATTGGTATAAATTTACTTACAAAGGGCAGAATTCCCATAAAAATTTTACAGGTATTTCAGCAGTACAAAAAATTAGTGCATGTCCAAATTGGCATTACGACAATAAGCCGGGATATTCAAAAGAGAATTGAGCCTTATGCCTCAACACCACGCGAGAGGATACAAAATATTGAACGGCTCTGTGCTATCGGTATTTTGCCGGAAATAAAATTAGATCCGCTAATTCCAGGCGTAACCGATACAAAGCCAAATCTAACGGCTTTGTTTAAAATTCTCCAGGGATTTGGTGTGAATTCGACAGGTATTAACTATTTATTCCTGAGGCCGCAGATAAAGAAGAACCTCTGTAAGGCGCTCAGGAATACACCGTTTTTGCAGACGATTCTCAGGCACTACGAGAAAGGAAAGCCTCTGAATTTATCGGCAGAAAAATCCCGCATATTTGTTCTGGATACGCACTACAGAGAACAGGCTTACCAGCAAATTACTGAGTGGGCAGGGGCATTTGGTATTTATGCGTATGTATGCGGTTGTAAAAATCCTGATATTACAGAAGAGCCCCTGTGTGGCGCGAATTGGGACAAGCATTTTGAAGCGATCTTTGAAGAGAAGAAACGGGTGTTGTTTTGAGTATGAATGTATAATTTTGAAAATATAGATACCTTGTTTAACGTTATAAGGAATTTCTCAATTACAATTACGCAGGGCATTCTTTAAGACGCCTGGCAAGGCTAAGCCTCGTCCTACATTGACCTTTGGGAGCACGGACAACCAAAGCGCTGTGCTAAGGGCATGCTTATATTGCCATCCACAGAATAACGATGGTTACAATGGCTATTAATTTGCTGATTCGGTCTTTGATGGCAAAAATTATAGGGTCATCATGCAACTTGCCTCGTCCGGCAAGCAGCCAGATCCGGCTTATCCAATAGAGCACGAGAGGACATAACAGCCAGATCATGGTGGGATGGGTGTACATCACCCGAATATCCTCGCTATTGATATACAAGGCAAGTACAAGCACTGCCATGTGTCCACTTGAAATTCCCAGTCCCTTGAGCGTAGATAAATCGGATATATGATAATTGCGTCCCTTTATGAATTTCTCAAAAGGGCCCCGTAACCCAATTAATTCCGAATATCGTTTGGTCATTGCCAGGCTGAGGAAGATAAATAAGGAGAAGGCCAGAAGCCAGAATGATGATACGATAAAGACTGTTGATGAACCAGCAAGGATTCTCAGGGTATAAAGCGCTGTCAATGCCAGTACATCTACGAGCATTTTCTTCTTCAGCCATAAGGAGTAAGCCAGGGTTAGAACATAGTAAGTGCCCAGTATAGCGAGAAATTTTCCTGGGAGCGAGAGCGCGATGCCAAAGGATGCCAGAAGGAGTGCAGGAATTAGCAGCATGCCATGCTTAATGGGAATGGTACCCGCAGCAAAAGGCCGATATCGTTTTCGTGGATGTTTTCGGTCAACAGATAAGTCAAGCAGATCATTGAGTAAGTAAACGCTGGAAGCGCACAGACTAAAAGCGAAAAATCCAATCGTGGTTTGTAAGAAAAGCGGGATATTATTAAGTTGATGGGCAGTAATCAAAGGTACGAATACCAGGAGATTCTTAAGCCACTGGTGTATGCGCAACGCATGCAGGTAAACCTTGATATTCCGGTACCATCTGTGAAATACCTGTCTGATACTTGTTGTCTTTTCCGGAGGAGGACGAATAGTGGATCTGGCGTGAGATCTCGGATTAATCGGAATTACCTGTCGTGCGTGCTGCCAAATCTCCAAATCGTTACGTAAATTGCCTGCGTAATCGAATCCTTTTATCCCAAAGCTGTCTTTTAACTGCTTAAGCTTTCCATGGTCATTACTCGTTAAGACATGATCAAAAAAACCAATGTATTTGGCAATTTGACGGGCATACTTATCGTTTAAGGTTGTGATCAAAATCAGGCATCGCCCTTCTTCGTGTTGTTCCTGCAAGTAGCCTATGAATTTTCTATTGTAAGGTAATGAATGGATATCCAGATCTACCCGATTAGCGATCTGCTGCGCGAAGTAAGACTTTCCCTTTAAGAGCCAAAGGGGAGCAATAAAGGCGAACAGGATGTTGCGTCTTAGTAAGATAAGGAAGGCCTCGATCAGAATATCAGTTTTAATCAGCGTGCCATCCGGATCGATACAAAGGGGAATACTATTTTCCAGGTTGTTATTTTTGTTCATGGTTCTAAAACGAAGATGAAAAGCAAAGGGAAAGTTATTTTCCGAATTGTACTTTTGAGGTTTCGTTTCAAGAAGTAATGATAATTATATTTATGTATAGGAAATTCAAACAAACTACGTAGTGGCAAGGCGCGCCTTACCACTGCTGTTATAAAAGTCGCCGAAGGCTTAGTCTATAAGCCTCAAAAAACATACCATACAAAAGAAAAAATAAATAAAAATTTGTTGTGGAGGAGAATAATTCTTTAATTTCATTGAAAATTATGGCAGAGGGTAAGGAGATGAACGAATAATAAAAATAGTCAGTATTTATTATGTCACATAAATGTGCCTTCACAAAAGCGTAACATGTCACACAAGAACAGGGATAAAAAGTGTGATATATTGTATTGCTGAAAGATGCAAGGGTTAAACAACTGATGAAATCTTTCATTTTTCCCAAAAAAGGAACATAAAATGCGAAGGAATTTATAAAATATAAAGAACCTATTTTTTTGTAACGCCATAATGAAAAACTTTGAATTTCCTAATAGCATGAACTTAGAAGTACAGTATTTGGTTATTGGAACTAAATTCTGATGGAAAGCCAAGAAATTACCACGACAAAGATCGTTGTCATGCAAGAGATAAGACATGATTTGCTAACCTTAATGTTTCTCATTGCGCTCATAACCCTTGTATCGTATCAATTTTCACAGTACATAGATGATTTCATATATCACAAATCAGATTTTTGGTTTGATACAGATGTTCTTCGCGTTACCAACGACATGACAAATCGATTTGGTAACCATTGGCGCACGAACGTACATCCATTATTTCCACTTATGACGTATCCGCCAACGAAAGCATTGCGTATTATTTTTCAACTTACACCTGCTGAATCGGTAAGAACAATCATTACTATAGTAGCTTCGCTTTGGATTAGCGCCCTGTTTATACTCTTACGCCTCATCGGGTGCCGCCGTATTGATGCAACGTTGTTTAGCATATTAGGAGCAATGAGCGCAGCCTCAGTTTTCTGGTTTACTGTTCCGGAAACTTTTTCTTTTGGCTCACTAAGTATCTTGTTATCTCTGGGAATTATTGTGCTAGCCCAACATCGAAAGATCTCTTCGTTTTGGTATGTCATTGTCAGTGTCCTGACCTTTAGCTTCACGATAACCAATTGGATGGCCGGAATCATCATGGCCTTTGTGAAATTTTCCCGGAAACGGGCTTTGATCATCACGGCTAGTGCATTTTGTGCTGTAGTCTTATTGTGGACAATACAATCTCATTTTTTCCCAAAAGTACTACTTTTTCATAAAATTAGCGGCGAAAAAAGATATATGCTTCCTCCAAAATTCTCTGACCGGGTACATGTTGCCAGGTCATTTGTATTTCATTCGATAGTAATGCCTGCCTTCAAGTTACAGGAGAAGGTAAAAGACAATGATAAGGTAATAACGATAATGACTACCCAGTCCTCTTCACCAGGTTCAGGAAGTGTCTGGGGCGTTATTGCCGTTGGGCTATGGACGCCACTGTTTGGTTTAGGTTTGTGGAGCTTGTTTTTTTCGGGACGAAACCGGCAACTGCGCATTGTTTTGGGTCTTATCTTATTAGGACAATTTGTTTTGCATCTTATGTACGGAACGGAAACATTTCTTTACTCGTTACATTTTGCGCCACTTTTAGTGATTCTCGCAGCATTAAGCACACAGACGCGTGTACGCCTGATTGCCTTAACACTCACGGGGATACTCCTTGTGTTTCTCATACTTAATAATATCATGCAATTTAACAGGGCTGTAGACGTTTTGCATAGTTTAGCTACTAAATAGAAATAAATATATTTGTCCATACCACCCTGAAAACCGCTTACATAAAGTGAAAATTCCTAATTAACATTAAATTTTATGGACATACTGTCTTGTTGTTGTTATAAGAATATGATTGGCGTAAAAGTGTAAATGGAGTACCGATGAATGACTGTGAAACGTAAACATTCTTATGAAAATGTAAATCAGAGGTGTTATGTCAATAGCAATAAAAGAGAGAGAGATCCCGGTAAATCGCCGAAGATTCTTGTACTTCATCGGGTGGGGGTTTATAGGGGTATTTTTGACAACCGTATTGGGTACAGTTGTCAGGTTCTTTTACCCCAGAACTATCCTTGAACCACCAACAAGGTATACAATCGGGTACCCTTTTCAATACACGACAGGGGTAAGCGAAAGGTTCAAAAAACAGTTCAGGATATGGATAATCAGAGAGGTTGATAAATTGTATGTAATCGAGGCAAAATGCACCCATCTGGGTTGCACTCCTAACTGGCTTGCAGCAGAAGGAAAATTTAAATGCCCCTGTCATGGGAGCGGGTTTACTCCGGAAGGATTGAATATTGAGGGCCCTGCTCCAAGACCTTTGGAAAGATTTAAGGTTGCATTGGATGATAACGGCCAAATAATCGTTGATGAAGGAATAAGGTTCAGAGGTGAACGGGGGGAATGGAATAAGACTGGCGCATTCTTGAAGGTGTAAAATGACTCATAAACCGAACAAAAATTTTTTGGAAAAATACAGAAACATGCTGAAAGAAAAGGGATTGCCTGGCATGTTGAAAGATGTAACCGTTCATTCTCAGGTCTGGAAATCTATTTTCAGGCACACCTTTGCAGATACGCCCAAGAACCGCATGCTAAAGATTGTCTCAAATGTCTTTATGCATTTGCATCCGGCAAAGGTTAAAAGACATGCGCCCCAATTAAAATTCACCTGGTGTATGGGCGGCATCAGTTTCTTCTTGTTTCTGGTACTAACATTTACGGGCGTACTCTTGATGTTTTATTATCACCCTACCGTTCGTGATGCATATTGGGACATAAAAGACCTGGAGTCTCAAGTACCTTTCGGTGTAATTTTAAGGAATTTGCACCGATGGAGCGCTCATCTGATGGTTATAACGGTATGGTTCCATATGTTTCGTGTATTTGCAACAGGGTCTTACAAACCACCAAGGGAATTTAACTGGTGTGTGGGCGTTGTTCTGCTGGTACTGACCCTCCTTTTAAGTTTTACCGGCTACTTGCTTACCTGGGATCAATTAGGATTTTGGGCTGTAACGGTAGGCACAAACATGGCCCGTTCGACGCCCTTACTGGGCCACGAGGGGCCTTTTGGAGAACAACTCGGAATGACGGCACATAATGATATACGATTTGCGCTCTTAGGTGGTTCAATCGTTGGTGGAAATGCCTTATTAAGGGCATACGTATGGCATTGTATAGGATTGCCGCTTATCATCAGCGTATTTATGATGGTGCACTTCTGGCGAATTCGCAAGGATGGAGGCATCTCTGGACCACTCTAACTATAAGGTAAATTTTAACAGATAATCATGGAACACATCCGGGCAATTATAACAAAACCTGATAACATTCCCATTGTCGGCCTCATACTCTTGCTATTTTTCTTTACATGGCTTACTTTCAAGCAAGCATTCGAAAACGATAAGCGGATGGAACAGAAAAGGCGTCAAAAAGGAGAGTAATATCCCGTGAATTATAAGATAGTTAAGGCCGATGACCACTGGTTCAGAGAAAACATAAACTGCCAGTATGCATGCCCTGTCAATACGCCAGCCATGAATTACATAGAACGCATAGCTGAGGGGGACTTCGATGGTTCCTTACATCTTAATTTCATAGCAAATCTTTTCCCTCATATTCTCGGCAGGGTATGTACCCATCCCTGTGAAACCGCATGCCGACGCGGCACAATCGATAAGCCTATCGCCATATGCTCGCTCAAGAGAAGCGCAGCAGATTTCGCCGGCAAAATGTTTCCTGGAAAACCAGGAAACAGAGAAAAAACAGGTAATCGTATTGCAATAATTGGTTCAGGACCTTCAGGCCTTGCCGCAGCAAACGATTTGGCTTTTAAAGGGCACGATGTTGTTATCTACGAGGCTTTACCACTTGCTGGCGGCATGTTAAGTGTAGGTATCCCGCCTTACCGGTTACCTCGCAGTACTATAGAAGACGCCGTGAACCGGACAAAAGAGATTGGGGTCGATATCCGCTTAAACAGCCCTGTCGATACCTATGATAAGTTTAATACCTTATTAAAGGAATTCGAGGCTGTATACATTGCCACGGGAGCCCACAGATCACAGTCACTTGATATTCCCGGCGAAGATATTTCCGGGGTAATGCATGGCATTACCTTTATGAAGAATACAAACCTCGGAATGATAAAAACTATCCCCGAAAAAGTTGTAGTGATTGGAGGGGGATTTACCGCTATAGATTGCGCACGCTCTTCGCTCAGGCTGGGCGCTCAGGAGGTTTCTGTCGTTTATCGGAGAAGTTTAGAGGAGATGCCGGCCGGTGAAGCAGAGGTAAGCATGGCAGAGGAAGAAGGTATAAAGATATATTTTTTAACTTCACCGATAAAAATCGTTGAAGGGCATGGCTCGAAGGTAACGCATCTCGAATGTATAAAAAACAGACTCGGCGAACCAGACGACAAAGGCCGAAGGCGTCCGGTACCTATTGAAGGAAGCAATTTTACGATACCGGTAAATGTAATAATAGCGGCTATTGGGCAATCACCAGATATAGGATTTCTTTCAGAAAAGTTTGGTATAAAGGTGAATCACTGGGGAATGCCTATCATAGACCAGGGAAGTTTTATGACTACAAGAGAAGGTGTATTTGCAGGCGGTGATTGTGTAACAGGCCCCAGAAATGTAATTGAGGTGATAGCAGACGGCAGAAAAGCTGCAAGGTCGATACATAAATTCTTAACAGGGCAGGAAAGGACAGGATATAAATTTTATTATAAAGAGCAATCCCCTTCCGGAAGAATACCTGATTATGAGGCAATACCCAGACAAAAACAAGATAACATTCCCATGGAAGAAAGGCTGGATCTCCATACAGAGACAGAACCGGGGCTTTCGAAGGAAAATACCTTTAAGGAGGCCGGGAGGTGTCTGCTTTGCCATTTTAATATATTTATCGATGAAAAATGCATATTATGTGGTGGTTGTATTGATGTCTGCCCACACAATTGTATATCTATGGTATCACGTGAATATGTTGAGGATGCCGGTATTTTAGATAATAAAGATTCAGTCCCTGATGATTGGGATGCCGTTATGGTTATCAATGAAGAAAAATGCATCCGGTGCGGATTGTGTGTTAATCGCTGTCCTGTAGATGCCATTACGATGAAACGCTTTGCCTATTCCGAAGAATAAAAAACAGAAAATATGGATACGAAAGAAGAAAAAACAAAAGAGAAGGGAAGATACAGGGCATTGACATTTATTAAAGGTCCTGCACTTGCAAAGGAGAAGGATGCCGATATTTCCGAAAGCGAACTGCCTACATGGCCATATCTGGTAAGAAAGGAATTTCTGACGGTAATCATCTGTACAATCCTCCTCATTGTCTGGTCTGTTTTGCTTGATGCGCCGCTTGAAGAGCATTCAGATCCTACTATGACCCCAAATCCGGCAAAGGCGCCCTGGTATTTTTTAGGACTTCAGGAAATGCTTGTTTACTTTGATCCATGGATTGCCGGGGTCGTTTTTCCTATGCTCATAATTATAGGCTTGATGGCTATACCCTACGTAGATTTTAATCCCAAAGGCAACGGATATTATACCTTTAAGGAAAGAAAATTTGCCTTACTTACCTTCTGTTTTGGATTTCATATCTTATGGATATTGCTTATTATCATCGGCGTCTTCATGCGTGGGCCGGGTTGGCTTTGGTTCTGGCCGTGGCAAGAATGGGATCCCCACCGGATCGTAGCTGAAACCAACTATGATCTGACCAGTTTCATAGGTATTGATTCGAAATCTTTGTTGGGCTTTATCATAGGCGGCGCAGTTGTGATAGGATACTTCTTCATGGGTATAACAATTCCGTACCGCCTTATGAAGGCAAAAGAGAGCGTAGCATTAGAAAAACTCGGCATTATCAAATACTCCATCGTGGCGTTTCTTTTCTTATCTATGGTTGCACTGCCGATAAAGGTATTTCTGAGGCTTGTATTTCATGTAAAATATATATGGGTAACACCGTGGTTTAACATATAAGATATAAATTATGTCTGACAACAAAAATCTGCATCCCATGAGAAGAGAGGAAGACAAGTCTTACCTGGTCATATATGTCATGGTGAGTTTTATCCTTGTAGCAGTCACCATATGGGCGCTTGTAAATGAGACTGTTGACAGACGGCCGTGGAAAAAATATCAAAAGCAATTTTATCGCCTAGAATTAGACAAAATCAGACAGGCATACGAAAAGGAACGTGCAATTTTTGAAAGCCCAGACACCCAAAAGAACTATGGAGAGGCAAAAAACAACCTGGAACATGCGTGGGAAGACTTCAAAAAACCACCAATACAAAATGAATACAAAAAGTTATCAGAAGAACAAACGGTATTGAGTAAAACATTAGAATCCTTACGGTTTAAGGCAATTGTGGCGCGGAATGGACGCATGGAGAAGGAGTATATCTTTGGAAAAGATCCGAGTGAATATATCATACATGAAATTGCAGCGCTGGAGGAGAAGGGTAATGACCTTGCTGCAAAGGTAAAAGAGGCTGAAGACAATTTAGTTTCTGTAGAGACGAGATTGACAGAACTGAAGCGCGGCATTACTACCTATACCGGGGAATTAGATTCCTATACGGCAGGAATGAAAAAATACGAAGCGCAATTAAAAAATTTCAAAAAGACCCGGCCGAGTCTGCAAATATACCAGATGTATCTGGAGGACTTATCTATCGTAGACCGGTGTATGTCGTGCCATGTGGGTATTACCAGGACAGAAAATGTATCTACAGAACAACCGTATGTAAGCCATCCTAATCGTGATTTATATTTAGGTAATCATCCACCGGAAAGATTTGGCTGCGTGCTCTGTCACGAGGGTCAGGCTAACGCTACATCAGGGGTAAAGAAGGCGCATGGAGAGGTTGAATACTGGCTTACACCGATACACCGGGGTAAATCCGCTCAGGGATCATGCATCCGGTGCCATAACGAAGGCAAAGAAGTAAAAGGCGCAGAAATTCTCTGGCAAGGGAGAAGGCTATTCGAAGAGCTTGGCTGCCATGGATGCCACGAAACAACGGGTTTCGGTAAAGATAAACACAGAATGATAGGTCCTGGCCTGAGAAATATAAAAAATAAAGTAAAACCTGGCTGGATTACAAAATGGATAAAAGATCCAAAATCCTTCCGCCCTACCACGTTGATGCCCAATTTCAAACTTTCAGAAGAGGAATCTCAATCCATAGCAGCCTATCTGTGGCAGCATGCAGATGAAAGCGGTATACATGATGAGATACCCAAATTTGATGAAGGACAATTATCTAGCGGAGACTTTATCTTTGAGTATATTGGATGCATGGCATGCCATTCTTATGAGAAAGATACAGAGCGTGGGTTTGCGCCTAATCTGGCAAGGATAGGAGAGAAGATAAACTATGGGTATCTGGTAGAGTGGATTATAAACCCGAAAGGAAAAGAGCCGCTTACCCGTATGCCAAACTTCAGGCTTAATCAGGAAAAAGCAAGTTTAGTTGCTGGATACCTGATAAGTAAGACAGCTATGGGTTTTACAAGAGACGGGTTGACAGATGTGGCGTGGTCAGAGGATAAGGAACGGGCGCGTGCAGGAGAGGCCTTAATTAAGAAATATGGTTGTTTTAGCTGTCATGAAATACAGGGTATGGAAGGGCTAGGTAAAATTGGAGTCGAGTTATCGGCTATCGGGTCTAAACATGTGGAATTACTCGATTTTGGACTTTTGGAAAAAAGAATACTGGGCGAAGTTGGGCTCAAGCATATCTCAGAGAATGCAGGTGAGGCAAGGCGGGCATGGCTACGGGCAAAATTGCAAGATCCAAGACAATTTGATAAAGGAAAGTACAAAAAACCTGAGGATCAATTGAAGATGCCTGATTTCGTATTAACTGGTGAAGAAATAGAATCATTGCTCGTGCTGCTTACCGGGCTGAAAGAGGAAAAACTTCCCGATGCGTATATCGGCAGGCTTACAGAGAGCGAACGGGGCATAGCAGAGGGGAAGAGACTCATTGGAAAGTACCATTGTACCGGATGCCACCAGCTTGATGTGGACAGATTGTATATTGAAGAAGGAATAGAACTTACGGGAATGGTAAAGCTGGATGAGGAAGATGGGGTATATTTTCAACTTATGAAAGATAGCGGTGAACTTAAGCAAAAAGCAGGCGAGACTGTCTTCATTGATACAGAACGAATCGTGCGTAAGGAATGGGTTAAGAAGGTTAATTTTGCATCGTCGATTATAGAATACCATGTCGATAATGAGGGTCTCGTGCCTGAAGAGGCAAGGGTATTCGCTCCGCCCTTGTTATATGGCGAAGGTAAGAAGGTTCAGCCTGCGTGGGCATTTGAATTCTTAAAAGATCCCATAGATCTGAGACCATGGCTGGATGTAAAGATGCCGTCGTTTAGTTTACCAAATGAGGAGGCTGCCAGCCTTGTCAGATTCTTTGCTATGAGGGAAAATGAAGAATATCCTTATGAGTATATAGTCGAAACAAAGAAAGAGTATAGAGAGGAGAAAGAGGCAAGATCGCCGGGCTATCTCTTAGCAGCAAAGAAGCTGTTTGAATCCAAAGATGTCAACTGTACCTTATGTCACGTAAAAGGAGAAAAAATGCCGGAAGGTGACCCAACGGGCTGGGCGCCTGATCTCATGCTTGCCAGGACAAGATTAAAACCGGACTGGATAAAGAGGTGGTTGCTTGACCCGCAATCGATCCAGCCAGGTACAAAGATGCCAAAGTTTTTCAGAGAGGGAGAGTTCCAGGATTATATTCCGGGAACACCACAGGAACAAGCAGAAGCAATGAAGGATTATTTAATGAATCTAGAGGAATAGCTTCTCTTTGGCGGATTTGCTTCGCTTAGTCCACCCTACTCATTACAGAGCCACGGAGCAGGGTGGATGAGACGAACTGGATTGTTATTTTTTGCTTACCAGCAATGATTGCACTTTCGATAATCCTTTACCTGGTTCCACAGGATATCCTGCCTCATAAAGTCCTTTTTCAAGGGCGGCAATGGCAACAATAATATCGAAATCATTTACATAACCCATATGACCGATACGGATCATCTTCCCTTTTAATTCATCTTGTCCGCCGGTAAAGGTTACCCCCGTTTCATCGCGTAATTTTTTGATAATCTTATCAACATCTATTCCTGTTGGCGCCTTAATAGCAGTCAATACATTGCTTGCATATTCCCCGGCAAAGAGTTCCAACCCAAGCGCCTTTGCGCCTTCTCTCGTGGCATGAGCAAGGCGGGCATGTCTTTTCCATACATTCTCAATCCCTTCCTTTTTGATCATATCCAGGGCTGCCTTCATAGCCATAACCAGCGAAACGGCAGGGGTAAAAGGGGTTGTTTTGTCTTTTAACTCTTTTCTCATCTTCCTGAAATCCCAGTAATATCTGGGTAAATCGGCCTTTTCTATCACACTCCAGGCGCTGTTGTTAACACAAACAAAGGCCAGGCCGGGCGGCATCATACATCCTTTCTGTGATCCGGTAATAGCGACATCGATATTCCATTCGTCCATCAATAATTGATGGACGCCGATTCCGGTAATGGCATCGACAACGAGCAAGGCCCCGTGTTTTTTTACGATAGGGGAAATAGACTTTATATCGTGGACAACACCCGTAGATGTTTCACATTGGGTTGTAAATACTACGTTAATTCCACGGGTCTTATTGAGAGCAGTCTCAATATCTTGTGGATTTACAGCCTTCCCGTTTTCAACATCAATCGTAATGGTCTCAATACCAAAACATTTACATAGCTCTGCCCAGCGTTCACCAAATTTTCCACTGACAACTACCAGCGCCTTATTTCCTCTGGACAAAACATTCGCAACGCACGCCTCCATAGCGCCCGTTCCGGAAGACATAAGGGTAAACACATCTCCCGCCTTCGTCTGAAACAGGTATTTTAAGTCCTCGCTCACCTCGTAAAATATTTGAGAGAATTGCGGCGTCCTGTGATGGATCATTGATTGTGCTTCGGCCAGCGCCACTTCAGGTGGCACCATGGTTGGGCCTGGCGTAAACAGATAATTCTTCTTCATTCTCTATCCTTTCACTTATCTTGTAGCGCCGACCTCGATATCAGCCAATAATGGGAACATCCCCCTGCGCTACTTATTATTCTTTTACTCTCTTAATTACGATGGTAAATATCCTCAGAGAGGAAATGAACCAAAGCTGAATCCAAAATGGATTCGAAGAAAAATTATTATATGAAAACGGAAAAAAGAGTCAAGGGATAAAACCAGAGGCGACGGTTCTTCCTATAACCATTCGTTAGTTATCCCATGATTACAAAGATACCAAATATGAGAAAAAATCAAAGAATTTTGATAGAAAATTGATCGCCGAAAATTCGTATTATACCTATATCGTTCTCCCGTTTTTTAGTATCTTTATGCCCTGGCAGATCAGTATTTACAAGATTTTCAGCCTGTTTTTAATTGTACAACACACATATTTTATCTTATACTTTATTTATGAAAACGACAAAATGGTTAGCCGGAAATTTTATAGCGCCCGAAGCACTGTCTTCTATTCAAGACGCCATTAAAAAGGCAGGCGGAAATGAGATATTCCTGATTGGCAAACTTAACGAAGAACTTTTGGTAATTGATGTTGATGTTTATGCTATGGGAAATAAGAATGCTGTCCCGGCGATTACCAAAGATGCAAAATATGGGGATGTAATTATTCACAATCACCCGGATGGTATCTTAGATCCGTCCGATGCAGACATCGAAATTGCTTCATGTATGGGGACATTAGGAGTGGGATTCTATATCACAGATAACCAGGTAAAGTATCTGTATCCAGTGGTGAAGGTAAAGAAAAAACCTCTGTATGAAGAGCTCAATTTTAAAGAGCTTTTGGGGCAATTTCTGCCCGGGGGAAATTTTGCTCAACAGCTACCGCGCTATGAGTACCGCGAACAGCAAATCGAGATGTTAAAGTCGGTAATCAACGCCTTTAATTGCCATAAGATCGCCCTCATTGAAGCAGGAACAGGAACTGGTAAATCTCTCGCATACCTTGTTCCGGCGGTGTTTTGGAGCATAAAAAATCAGGAGCGGGTAGTAATTTCCACCAATACAATAAACCTGCAGGAACAGTTGATTGAAAAAGATATACCGATACTGCAGAAGTGTTGTGGATTGAATTTTAAGAGCGTCCTGGTAAAAGGAAGGAATAACTACCTTTGTCTTAGAAAGGTTTATAATTTACGCTCCGAGGGTGGCACGCTGATTGAAGACAATAACAGACAGCAATTGAATACCCTATTAGAATGGGCTATAAAGACACGGGATGGGAGCAAGGCAGACCTGAATTTCATACCCCGTGAGGATGCCTGGGAATCGATACAATCAGAGGCAGACCAATGTACACGGTTGAAGTGCCAGTTTTATGATGCATGTTTCTTTTATATTGCACGGAGAAACGCAGCCAGCGCTGATATTCTTGTCATAAACCATTATCTTTTGATGGCCGACCTGATTGTGCGTCAGGAATCGAAGGGCTACGAAGGTGTCGCTATCTTGCCACCCTTCAAAAAAATCATCATAGACGAGGCGCATCATTTAGAAGCCGTGGCAACAAGTAACCTGAGCAGTGTAGTCTCACGGTTAAGAATAACAAAGCTACTGGGAAGATTAATTAATCTAAAAGATGCCAGGAAAGGTCTTTTACAGCACATCAAAGGTAAACTAAAAGAAGTAAGCTCAGATCATGACAAATCCATAGCAATAGATATTACTGACAAAATCAACACAGAAATCATTGAAGCAAGACAGCATCTCTATAATACAGTCCTGGAAGTCTTTGAAGATATCTCCCATGCCGTAGGCAAGTATATTGTAAATGCTGGTTTACAAAAAGATAAAAATGAAGAAATGAAACTCCGTATAACCACACACTTCGCTTCCACAGACCTGTGGCATGCTGGTATAGAGGTAAAGCTGAAGTCCTTATGTATAGAGATCCATAAATTTACCCTGTTGTTAAAGACAGTATTAGATAAGATAGGAGAATTATCCAAAAAGTCGCAGGATATTTTATCATCGGTATTAATAGATATTGTATCGTGTAAGATGCGTTTAAAAATGGTGGCACATGATATATCTTTTTTCATCACCACGGACGAAAAGTTTTGCAAGTGGATAGAAATTAAAAGATACAAAGAAAATCCTATTATCCGGTTTTGTACAGCGCCCCTTTCCGTTTCTGATGGTTTGAAGGCCTGCCTCTATGATAATTACCCTACAATACTATTGACGTCAGCTACATTAGCAGTCAACAATAATTTTACGTTTTTTAAAGAGAATATTGGCCTGGATCAAATCCCGGAGGATCGATTATCTGAATTGATGCTCCGCTCTCCATTTGATTATAAAAAGCAGGTTATCGTTGGCATTCCCACAGATATTTCAGAACCTAATGGGTCTGGTTATGCATTGGCGCTCGAGCACAATATCTTTAAGACTATAGAAATTTCTGAAGGAAGGGCATTAATCCTGTTTACCTCTTATAACCTTCTTGATAATCTTTATCAAAAACTAGAACCTCGGATTACACATATGGGCTATACCTGCTTAAAACAAGGAATGGATAACCGCCACAGCCTCCTTGATACTTTCAAAAAAGACAAGACGTCCGTTCTTTTTGCTACCGATAGTTTCTGGGAAGGGATTGATGTTAAAGGAGACGCCCTGGAATGTGTTATCCTTACCAGATTACCCTTTAAAGTACCTACAGAACCTATTATTGAGGCGCGGGCAGAAGCTATTGAGAATTCCGGTGGTGATGCTTTCTATAACTATTCTTTACCTATGGCTGTAATTAAATTTAAACAGGGCTTTGGAAGGCTTATACGGAGCCGTGATGATAAGGGTGTAGTGGTTATTTTTGACAGTCGGGTGGTTACCAAGAGGTATGGGCATATATTTCTCGAATCCCTTCCCGATATAAGATACATTAAGGATAAAGGGGAGGTTGTTTTTCGGGAAATGAAAGAATTCCTGGCGCAGTCTCTTCATTAACCATGCAGATACAGAGGATAGGTTAAGTTGTCGAGTAAGTAGGGCAAGGCTTTAGCCTTGCTTAAATCTTACTATTTGCCCGTTCATATAGGCGAATGTAAGGTTCTTCCCTACTTCGAATCGTTAAACTATAATGTCGAATAATTCATGATAGAGGAGGCAAAAACGATGAAGATACTTTTGACCGGCAGTACAGGTTTTGTTGGAAAGCAGTTACTGCACGATTTGATCGATAATGATTATCAGGTTAGATGCCTTGTTAGGCAGGGATCTGAGAACAAAATCACGAATTACAAAGATAAAAATATTGATATCGTATATGGTGATACTACCGATGCCCGTAGTTTGGACGATACACTAAAGGGGTGTGATGCGGTAATTAATCTTGTCGGTATTATTCGAGAGTTTCCCGGGAAAGGGGTTACCTTTGAGAGACTCCATTATGAGGGTACAGCAAACCTTGTTACAGCAGCCAGAACACAAGGAATCAGACGGTTTATACATATGAGCGCATTGGGAGCGCGGCCACAGGGAAAAACTCAATATCAACAAACCAAGTTTCGTGCGGAAGAATTCGTGAGAGATAGTGGACTTGATTATACAATCTTTCGCCCTTCCATTATATTCGGACCGGGTGACAAATTTGTTAATCTGTTTGCCAATATGCTCAAAACTCAACAATTTGTGCCTGTTGTGGGTAATGGAAAGTATAAAATGCAGCCCGTGGCGCTTGAAAATGTCTCATCAGGTTTTGTAAAATCGATAGGACAAAAAAATGCTATCGGTAAAACCTTCGAGATTGGAGGACCGGAGAAGATGGAATTCGACAAGCTTATTGATATCATAGGTGAAGTGCTCTGTTTACCACCATACAAGATTCATATTCCCGCATTTATAATGCGTTGTATGGCCGAAATGTTCGATTGGATACCATCCTTCCCTATAACAACAGAGCAAATCACCATGCTTCTTGAGGGTAACGTTTGTGATGAGAGACCGTTTTTTGAACATTTCGGTATTAAACCTATTGGCTTTAAGGAAGGAATATCTCAATACCTTCAAATATAAGAATAGGCTCCATAGGATAATGAGGCTGCGATGAATAGTTGGAAAGGGAAAATATACATGGTGATGTACTCTATAAGAAATAATGAATGCCAGACGCCAAATTCCAAAAATTTAAGGAAGGTTTTTACAGAGTAATACTATAATCTCACATGGCTTTGTTGCACAAAGCCGGATAAATATCTGATATACTAAGAGAATAAGGGAAAGAGTACCATAAATTATTTTGTAGGATAAGTATATCAGTATGA
>NZ_SZPP01000042.1:0-62628 GCF_030263775.1 Candidatus Jettenia sp. AMX1 | reverse complement strand
TTTCCGATTTAGAAGGCACCATAAAAAGTATGGAGGCTGAGCGGAATTAGCCGTTTGGGTATTCCGGTCTCTGTCAGTCGTATCAATTGCTGGGTTCGTTTTATTTTGGCTCATAAACAACGGTAACTAAAAAAGGGGGTGAATACATAATGGATAATCAAAGTAAGGCTCCGTTTATAAGGGTTGAGCGGTTTGTAGACCATACCGGATCGGTCTGTATTGACGGCAAAATCATTGCTGTGCCTCACGAGTATATCGGCAGGTGTGTTTCTGTGTATTTGCCTGGCGGGAGGATTGCGCCGGTGGCAGGAACATCGCTTCCAAAAAAAAGGCGGCATTTTCTGCTGGTATGTTTTTTAACAGGCCAGTCTCCCGAATGTTTTCCAGAAGGGGCAACTCCTCAGGACGTAATTGCCCGCTGGAGACAAGAGTATGAAGCCTACAGGAACTCGGCGGAAAAAGAGGTGATTGAGATATCTGGAGAGTTCGCAGCAGATCCAGCCAACTGGAAGAGGGTTCGGGGTAAAGGTACTCCTTCTCATCAGGCAGGCTGCGGAGGAAGCGTATGATGCCGGTAAGGGTATATGAAAGCGCCGCCCTTGTTGTTGCGGATGATTGCTTCCAGGATTCGGCAAAGCTTTTCCTGTCACCAGAGGCAATGAGTATGAGAAGGTCGCCGACTTTTTCCCGGCGCTGCGGGGTCTCCCCGGGGCAGTTTTCTGGCGTGATATCAATGTCAAAGTCGGTGAAGATGTTAAAGATGCGGTCTCCCATGCGTTTGCCGCTCAGCCAGATAGCTTTCATATCTTTATCCTTTCATTGCCGTAAAAAGAGAATGGATATTTTCAAACTTGGGTTGATTTTACCACATTCGTAAACCGTTTCAATGACTATTTCTGAAAAAGATTTTGACCTATGGGCAAAAAAACTCACACGGCACAGCCAGGCCAATTGAGCCTTTTTGATATTGTGAAACGGATCTCACAGGGGGAGAAGAACCTGGCCTCAAAGGCCGGCTCTTTCAATGTTGATGCGCAGATCCGGGCGCTGCTTTCGGATGCGCTGAAAAAGTGCCCGCTCTCCCGCGAGGTCGTTGCCGGCAAGATGAGCGAACTGATGGGTATGGAAATCACCAAATCGCAGCTAGACAGTTGGACGGCAGAATCCAAGGAAAATCACCGGTTTCCGTTTGCTTATGCGCCGGCGTTCTGCGAGGCAACGGGAAATACGGATATATTCCGGGCGGCGGTGGAAATGATCGGTTGCTATCTGCTGAAGGGAGAGGACGCACTGTTAACAGAGCTTGGACGGATCGAGAAACAGAAGGAGGAAATGGCAAAGAAAGAGAAATTGATCAGGCAGACATTAGAGCAATTACATTATGGTTCAGGTTGCAAACCTGAACCCGCAAGGGAAAGGAAGGGGTGAATCATGATATCAGAAACGGCAGGTAAGATCAGCAGTATACCGCAGGGGTGGAAGTTTGTGAGCATTCAGGACGGCGAAGTTTGTTTCGAGGTTGAGGGGCACGGGTGTTCATTCAGCTTTGATCTCTTCACCGATGATGCGCTCAAGACTCTACGGGCAATATTTTTGGGGAAGATACACTCGATCACGACACAGAGGTGGAATCTGCACCGGTACCTCGCGATGGTAAATGGGGAGATAAAAGGAGGGACTGGGATGGGCTTTGGACTATCTGAAACTGAGGCAATTATCAAACAAAATAATCGGCCGGCGCTTCGCGGGTGCCTCATGTGCGGCGAGCAGTTTCATTCGCCGGGTCCGCACATACGGCGGTGCGCGCCGTGTGAGGAAAAGATTATAAATGCAGAGAAATGCGGATACAGCACATACCGTATGCCGGTCCAATATGCGGTGCCAAACCAGGCGTGGCGCCATGTGCAATGTGATGAGGAATAATAAGATTGTATTGGACGCCGCTTGAGCGTCCACTCCTGGCAGAGTGGACTATCCCACCCTCTGCCAGGGGATAGCCTTTTAAAGGGAAGAGGGAGGATTGAGATGAAAGAAATTGATGCTGATGTATGGGATGATTTTGGGGGTGATGGCGAGATCGATGCATGTGAGGTATGTGGAAGAACAGATCTGCAGTTTGGGCTAAGCCCTTGTTGTTGCTCAATTGGTTGTGAGTATGATGAGGTATGTGTGGGATTGGAGGGTTACAAATGACGGAATATTTAGATGATAAAGGATGTGTAATAAAGGTCAGTAGTGGCAATTCAGGCGCCGGGAAAATAGTTTAAACAATGGGTTCAGGTTACAAACCAATGTCATTCAGTTAAGGATTATTTGAGCACAAACAACCCCCTTTATCCCCCTTTTTTAAGGGGGAATTTCTGTATTCAGAAAGGATATAAGGCATGATAACACATTATTTGAAATGCTGGCCGGAGTATTTCCAGGCGATCCTGGAGAGGAAAAAAACCTTTGATTTACGTCGTAACGATCGTGATTACAAGGTAGGTGACATCCTTGTACTACAGGAATACGACATAAAGGCAGAGCGGTATACCGGGCGTAGTACTTGTGTGGGAGTAGAATACATACTAGATGTCGCGGATGGTTTGCAACGTGGATATATTATTATGTCAATTGGCACTGTAGAGATGAAAACTGAGGGATGAGTGATGTCAAAACATGTTCCTTATCGGGAGATTACCAGCTTGTATTTGGTACCGGACGCAGAGCATGACCGTGTACTTCTCATGCGTACTATTCAAAATAAATATGGATTGCGAGATTCAGCAAACCTTGGGTATATGAGTAATACAGCCTGGGAGAAGTTTATCAGGGCAGAATACGTACGGATTAATCGTCCGGGAACGACGCTTTGTGAGCAATTTATCTTGGAGGAAGAAGCATGAAACAAGGGGAAAGGGATGGTAAGACGGATTATAAAAATGAGAGTCAGCAAAACCTCATTAAAATAGTGAAGTATCTGGCAAAGGATGTCTTCCGTCCGGTGACGCCGCAAGAGATTATAGACGCGCTGGGACTCTCGAAGAGTAAGGCGACCTGGACGCTTCACAACCTGAAACTGGGCGGCTGGGCCGAACAGGTGTCAACCGGCTGGCGGCTATCGCCCGAACTGGTAAAGATAGCCGACTCTGTCAGGAGCACACTGAAAGACGTAATGCAAAAGTATCTGGAATAAAACATAACCGTATTTTCGGGAAATTTTCCATAGGAGACAAGAATGTTCGGAATAGAAAAGATAGAAGGGTTAAAAAAAGAAATTATGAACGAGTACCATAAAAGTTTCATGAAGATGGCTGCTTTGTTTAATGATGTGTTGATTGAGAGGAAACCTCAGGGGTTAGAACCTCTATCGGGTATGAAAGAAATATTTGAGCGAAATATAAAAATATGTGAAAGCGCTTTTAAAGAGATAAAAATGGTGATTGAAATGATTGAAAATAAGGAGGTAACCAATAATGGCAATGGAAAAGCGCCAGACTCCGCAAATGCGGAGTCTCAAAAATTAAGTGATTGATAATCAACAACTTATAAAAGCATACTCCGCACCGGTGCGGAGTATGGGTTCTAAGAACAGGGGGGGGAATATGGGAAGAAAAGGACGGCAGGGCGGTTTTATCGCAGGGTTAAATTTTGCGGCACGGCTCATCGATGCGGCTTGGATACATAGCTTGAGTACCATTAAGTCGAGTAAGCAATACCTCGAGCTTGGGTATGAAAGCTGGGAGGAATACTGTGAGGAAGAACTCGGCAAGAGTGTCGATACGGTTGATCGGATGATTAAGGCGTGTCAGGAGCTTGGGGCACATGCGGTAAGGGTTGTGGCTGCCGCAGGACTCAAGTGGCGGGATATTAAGATGCTCGTGAGTACCCTGGAGGAGGAGACAAAGAAGGCCGTACGGGAGAAGAATGTAATTCCTTTTGGTGATAAACAAATTCCCATCGATGAAGAACATATCGACGAGATAAAGGCAGCAGTCGCGCTTCTCAAAGAGGCAAGGGATTTGTCAGAAAAGAAAGAGAGGGCCTCAGAAAAAAAAGTCGAAGGCCTCAATAAGGAACATAGTAAGGAACTCCAGGCGTACAAGAATGAGCTAGAATTCCTCAAGGCAAAACTCGCAGACCCGAAACTCCCGGAGGGGTTTAATGAGTTTATTATGGCTGTCGAGCGCTATACGGATGAGATCGTTACCATAGCCAGCAAGCTTCACTTTGACGAGACATTTGGGGGGGCAGAGGACGAAGGCCCCGTAAAAGCCCTCTACATGAAGCGGCTTGAGACGGTCTTGAACTGCTTTAACCATTGCATTAACGTGCTTGAGAATGCAATCGGGGCAAAACTACCTGGTCGGATGTAAAACCCGACGGCGCTTTTAAAGGAAAAACAGATGAAAGAGATCGACATAGCAGTACTCTCCGTGGCCTTCCAGGAATGGCGCATGGCGGTGAATGGTTCTAAAAGCTACATCGTCCGGAAACACGCCAGCGCCCTCGGCATCTCCTACGGCACCCTGCATCGCAAATTCAAGGCGATGGGCTTCCAGTTGCTCCAAAAGCGGCCGAAGGTCACGAAGGGGCAGTCCAAAATACCGGGCCTCCATGACATGGCAAAGCAGATCGCCCGGCTCTACGCCTTCATCCCCGCCCGCGCGGGCAGGCGGCCATCGCTGGAGATTGCAATACGGAAGGCTATAGAGAACAGCATGCTGCCCGAAAGCGCAAAAGATATCTCCGTGAGCACCTTTGCCCGCGTGCTCAGGGAAAAGGGATTCCTGGACACGGAGGGCCGGGTGCTCAGGTTCGAGGCCGCACGGCCTATGGAGCAGGTGCAATACGATGTGTCGGGCAGTGAGTATCTGTACGTGGTCGGCATCGATAACGGCGAGCCTGTCCTCCGTGTGCGGGCATCGAAGGCGTACAAGAACAAGGACCGCTTCGAAAACCTGCGGGTCTGGTACCACGGTATGGTTGATGATCACTCCCGGTACTGGCTTGCCATGCCGTTTGTGGCGCCCGGCGAATCGTCCGTGGACGCCGTGAAATTCTGCAAATGGGCCTTTGCGCGCAAGCAGGACGAGCGGATCGTCTTCCGCGGCCTGCCCGGCAGGGTCTACATGGATAACGGCCCCCTGGCAAAGGCCGAAGCCACCCGGAACTTTTTCGAGCGGCAGCTTGGCGTGGAGATCAAGACCCATGAGCCGGAAAGCCCGTCTGACACGGGAAAGATAGAGATCCGATGGCGTCACCTCTGGAGCGGCTTCGAGGCAGCCGAGTTCCTCATGGACCCGCACTGGGAGAAGCGGGAATACCGGCTTTCGGAATTGAAAGACCGGCTTATGAATTACACGGTAGAGGTGAATAACAAAAAGCACCCAAACCTCATGTGCACCCGCACACAGGCATGGATGGCCGTGATGCAGCACGGCGGGGTAATCGACATCGATGAAAGCGCCTTCGGCCGCGCATTCACGCGGCTCAAAAGGCTGGTGGGCAAAGATGGCATCATGCGGCTTGAGAACGAGCGGTATTTTGTGAAGGGGCTGCTGGATGCCTGGGTGTGGGTATACCGTGGTCTGCTGGAAAAATCAATCGTGGTGGAAGACGTTATAACACATCAACGGTACGAGGCTACCCCGTTTGAAATGCCCGCCCTGGATGCCATCCGGGCTGACAAGAAGCTTGAAGGCGTAAAGATCAGGGAAGAGGCACAGGAGTTAAAAAAGCAGATGAAGCCCGGTGAATTCCGGGGCATTTACGAAAGGAGGGAAGAGACAAAGGTCGTTCCCCTGCCCGCTCAGACAAAAGAGACGCGGGAGGTGTTCGATGTGTTCGATATCGACACGCACCCCTCTCTTCAGGAGGCGATGCGGGAATTCTGTGAAATCGTTGGGGTATACATCGAGCCATCACAGAGGGAGGCAATCGAGGGACTCATACAAGAGAATGGACTCAGGAAGCAGTATGTGACAGACCTTGCGCTTGAGCTACACAAGGCAAGCTGCAAGAAGGCAACGGCAGCAGGATAATTCCTAATCCCCCCTGCCCCCCTTTAAAAAAGGGGGAGAGCTGTAAGTAGAAAAAGGGGGAGAGCATGAGTGTGAGTGTGAGTGTGAGTGTGAGTGAAAACACTGACACTGACACTGACACTAACAACTTACCAAGGAAAGAAAGAGATGATTTTTCCCCCTTTTGTAAAGGGGGATCAAGGGGGATTAACAATTTATAAGGGAAGGAGAGGAAACGTATGGCAGAAAAATACCGGCCGGCAAACGGCGCAGAGGGCATTCTGTTTGAGGTAAATTTTTGTGATGTATGCGAGAAGGGCGATTACGCAGATTCCTGCTGCGATATCAATGTAAGGACACTGTTCTATGATGTTGACGAAGCAGAATATCCCGCAGAATGGACGTACGATGCGGCAGGAAAGCCGGTTTGCACGGCATTCAAGGGAATAACCCCCTCATAATAGGGAATCATCT
The DNA here is from genome assembly GCF_030263775.1 of Candidatus Jettenia sp. AMX1. Classification (NCBI taxonomy): domain Bacteria; kingdom Pseudomonadati; phylum Planctomycetota; class Candidatus Brocadiia; order Candidatus Brocadiales; family Candidatus Brocadiaceae; genus Candidatus Jettenia; species Candidatus Jettenia sp. AMX1. Next base: position 56,149 of record NZ_SZPP01000042.1, on the reverse strand, counting down.
CCCCCTTTTCTAAAGGGGGAGCAAGGGGGATTAACAATTTATAAAGGAGGGGATGAAAGATGAGCAGATTGGCAGTACTGGCAGAATACGGTTACCGGAAGGACCCGTTCCGGGGCATGCACCTGGAAACGGCAGATATCACGCGGGTAAAGAGAATTATCGGCATGGCGGTAGAATCACGGGCAATGGTCTCTATTATTGCCGAACGCGGCAACGGCAAGAGCCGCGCTGTGGATAGCACGCTCAGGGACATGGACGTCAAAGTGATAAGCCTTTTCACCTCAGATAAGGAAAAGGTCCTTGTGGGCGATATCGAGCGCGCCCTCATCGCCGACCTCTCGCAGGAAGAGATCAAGCGAACCCGCGAGATACGCGCCCGGCAGCTCAGGAGAATCATGGGCGAGGCGTCACGCCGGCAGGAAATCGTCCTCATCCTCGAAGAGGCCCACCGGCTGCACGGCCAAACCCTCAGGTCGTTAAAAACCTTGCGGGAAATGGAATGGATGGGGCAAAGCCCGCTCTTCACCGTGATCATGCTGGGCCAGTACGACCCCATGCGCAAGCCTGGCGTGGATGAGGTGCGGCTGCGGACGGACACGGTATATATGAAGGGGCTTACGCAAAACGAGGTCAAGGACTACACCCGCGCAACGCTCTCCCGGCTCCGCACGGCGCGCAACTTTCTCGAGCTTCAGGAAATGCTCATCGCCCTTATGGAGCGCGCCCTTGCCTGCGGGCACAAGAAGGTCACGGCGTTTGAGGTCTTTGACCTCTACGGCGGCGGACTGAAAGAGCTTATTAAATTAACGGATATCTCCCTTTCGGAAATCGCCGACGAGACGGGCATCTCCAAAGCCACCCTTTCGCTTGTAGCAAACGACCGGATGGACAAGCTCACCGACGACACCGCTTCGAAAACCAGAGAGGCCATTGCCGAGGTGATACGGAAAAAAATGGAAGGCAAGGCAGGCGCGCTCAGGCAGGTTGCCGGGGCGTAATGGTTCACCGTGGAGACGGCTTAACAGGGCATAATAAGGAGATAGATAAAATGGATGAAATGACTGAAAAATATGGAAAAACAAAGGATTATAACAAGTTCAAGTTGTTGCTTTGGCAATGAAAAGAAATGCAGGGCAAGGCTTCAGCCTTGCCGGGCAACCCTAAAGGGTCGCCCTACAGAAAATAATAAACAGGAGCATTATGAGACCACTTCAACTAAAACAAAAAAACCGTAACGATGAAAAGCGGTGGGCGAGCGCCTATGGGGCAAGAATCTACACACCCCCGACCATATTAGACAGTTTCACCTTCAGCAGAAAGGAGATCAGCGACAAGAGATATGGCGAATACGTAAAAGCATTGAGAAGACTGGATAATCAGGTTCAGGCAATAAGGAGGAAGTATGGCAAGGGTAAAGCCAAAAAACAGCATTAGAACGGTGAGCGACATGGAGGCGGCCATGTCCCGGCTCAACCAGATCGACACCCGGCTTGCGCAGTGGACCCTGGAAGAGGCGCACGATATAGCGCTCGTCCGTGAGGAACACGACAAAAACCAGAAAAAGGCCGGTCGCACAGGGCTTGAGGCGGAGAAAGCCCTGCTTATCAAAGAGCTTGAGGCATGGGCCGAAGAGGCATCGGCGACGTGGGGAAAGCGCACCCTGGAAACACCGTTCGGGCGCCTCGGTTTCCGGGTATCCACACCGGCCGTCACACTCCTCAAGCGGGTAGCAAAAAACTTTAAAGATGCCGCAGAGCTTGCGATGTTGTACCTGCCAGACTTTGTGCGCAAATCGTACGAAATCGACAAAGAGAAGGTCATCGCGGCTGAAAGCCAGGGCACACTGGATAAGAACATACTCTCCCAATGTGGCCTGTCCGTTGAGCAAAAAGACGAGTTCTGGCTAGAAACCGCAGCCTCAAAAGACCTTGACGAGGCGGCAAAGAAACTCAAGGTAGCGTGAATCATCCCCCCTTTCGTTAATTCCCCCCTTTTCTAAAGGGGGGCAGGGGGGATTATCCCCGTAAAAAAATAATTTGAGGGAACGTATGGCAGACAATGTAAACCACCCGGCACACTATAAAGCAGGAAGTATGGAAGTTGTAGAAGTTATAGAAGCCTTCGGTCTTGGGTTCCACCTGGGCAACGCTGTGAAGTACATCCTCCGGGCTGGCAGAAAGACGGCAGACCCGGCCGAGGATATTAAAAAGGCCGTCTGGTATTTAAACCGTTATTTAGAAAGGAGGGGTGAATAATGTTCGGAATAGAAATAAGCGCGGCGTCTTTTCTCGCAGGGCTAGCCGTGGGCGGGTTCTTTGCGGGCGTTGTAATATTCGTATATTTCTTATGCGCATACCGGGAGCTTGACGCAGCGTATCAGGCACAAATACTCGAATGGCTTCAGCGGAGAGATGCCGGGGGAAATAAAACACCATGAGACTATCTCACGAAACAGAACCAAACCTGGAACGCATAAACTTCATCAGTTGGTACATCCGCGCAACACCGCAGGATATTGAGCTAGAGCGGAAAAACAACAGCGCTAAGCTCAATGCGCTTTTGGCGAAATACGCACATGAAGTACGGCTGTTATCTATCATTAAATAAGAGGAGGAAACATGGAAAACAAATCATTCGAAGAGTGGGCGATCCTGGAGCTTATGGGGCACAGGAAAATGGCGGGATTGGTAAAAGAACAGACAATCGGTTCTGCATCATTTATCAGGATCGATGTACCGGACAAGCATGGCAACTGTATAGCAACGCAGTTCTACAACCCCGAAGCGGTCTATTGCATGACCCCAACGACCCGTGAACTCGCCATGCAATTTGCCGCAAGCCACAGCCCTTCACCCGTAACGAGGTATGAACTACCGCCATGCGGTCACGAGGATGATGACGATATGAATAATGACGCATATGGCGTTGATGCAGAATAACGTTAACGTAGGGGCGGGTTTCAAACCCGCCCCCGCCGGGCACATTTCTTTCACACAAAAAAAGGAGGAGGCAAAACCTATGCAACTCATAATCGGAATCGTAGCAGGCATGTTCATCACCGCATTAATTTTAGCTTTCTTTTCCATAGCAAGAGGCCATTTCGATGAATAAAAACGGCAAACACAAACTCCTTGCCGTCCTCTTTGCCGAGGCCAAAAAAGTCGGCCTGTCGGCCGAAACCCTCCGCGAGTACATCGCCCCGGAAATCCTTGGAGGCAAACGGCTCAGCGAAGCCACATCGAAAGAGGTATTCCGGGTCATCACCCACATCACCGATTGTAGAGACGCAAGTAGGGACACGGCGCTCCGTGTCCCTACAAGGGGGCAAAGGGAGATTAGAAAACGTTACGAATCCAGCCGCACCGGCCTCCTCGAAGAAATCGCCGACCTTGCCCGTGCCCGGTACGGCGCCGACTTTATCGTCCCGCTCAACAACCTCTGCGCCCGGTTCGGCGAAAGCGATGGGTACCGGAAGATGCGCATAGCGGGCTTGAAGGAATTGAAAAAAAGGCTTATCGAATTACAAAAAGAAGATCCTTTGAAACCACAGATTTCACCGATTACACAGATAGAGTAAACAGGGTACCCTGACATGTCTTGTATTCACAAAAATTCTTAATGGGAGATGAGAGATGAGCGAAAAATTATATTCTGTACTATGGGAAGGAAAAGAAGCTGTATTTAATTTCCATGCATTTAGCCTTATGGGAGTTGCCTTCAAAAGCAACTCAAATTATGCAATGAATGCATATCGGCTCATTTGTGATGAAATCGTGAAAGACAAAAACGCTGTTATTATTGATAATGATCATGAATTACAGAATAAATACATCGCACTTCTTGAAAAGACATTGGCTCTTTTGGAGGGTGAGATGGAATTTTAAACCCGGGGGTTTGAGTAAATTTTTATAACTTTTTTATTGGAGGGATGAATGATTATGGAACAGGTAATGAGGATTGAAGACAGGGTAATTGAATTGCCAGGGAAACCGCCCTGCATGCTCGATAGAGATCTGGCGAGGGTTTATGGGGTTGAGACGATGGAGTTAAATCAGGCACGGGTAAGGAATCCTAAAAAGTTTATGGAAGGTGTAGATTACTTTCAACTCACTAAAGATGATATCACAATTTGTGATATCGACTGGAAAGGTGGTCATTCGCCTTATGCCTACACCAAAAGAGGTGCCTATATGTTTTCCACAATCCTGAGCACGGATGAGGCGATAGAGCATGCCATAGCAGTGGTGGAAGGATTTTGCGCATACTCGTTTCTCATGGAAGAGATCAAGGCAGGCAGGATCACGGTGAAGCCAAACCTGAAACAGGACAGACAGGAGTGGATGTTCAATAACATGCGGAGCGAATTGCTTGATAGGTCGCCCCTCTGGAGGAAGATACTCAGGTATAAGGATATTGGGCTGAACAACAGGGAAATTGCCCTGCTTGTCCATCTGGAAAAATCTACGGTGAGGAAACATGTCCGCAGGATGGAATCATGCGGGTTGCTTATGCCGCCAAAGGATCTGCCAAAGTTACAGGGATATGCAGAACATTTCAAGAATCGGTTAAACTAAGGCAAAACGCCCGTTTGTAGGGGCAGGTTTCAAACCTGCCCCTACGGCGGGAACACGGCGCACTACCACAAACATTGACAAACCCCACATCATGGTGTATCCTTACCCTGTTTATCCTGTCTCTTTCTCGCAACAACCCAATAGGAGGAACGTATGAAGTGGTTAGATGAAATTGACGTCAGCGAACTACCACGCCATTATCAGGAGATGGTGCGCCTTATAGGCATAGAGAACACCATCAAGCTCATCGAGCATTTCGGCAAGATGCCGTTCTACTTCATTAGCCTGGACGGCTTCATTCGTGAGAAAAAAAAGCAATACATCATAAAAAACTTCACCGGCAATAACCACCACGAGCTAGCCCGCGTCACGGGTTACAGCCTCGCATGGGTATACGAGATCCTCAGAGACCAAAAAGCGCTCAACAAGGTCAACCAGAAATTACTATTCCAGTAGGGACACGGCGCGCCGTGTCCCTATCTACCCCCCATCATAATCCCCCGTACAAAACCCGCCCCCACAGGGGACACAAGGGATCAAGAAAGTCGTCTCTACGTAAGGAGATTATAGAATGAAACACGGCACACAGTACTACAGTATAGGCATTATCCTTCTTTTCCTCTCCGTCTGCGGATGCGATGCATTAGACCTCGTCTTCGGCAAAGACGGCAAACCTCACACGAAAATTGAAAAAACCTTGGATGTGGCAGGCGATATTGTTAAAGATACCGCCGGCTTCGTGCCCGGCTACGGCGCCATCGGCGCCGGGATCGCCGCACTCCTGGGCCTTGTGGGGCACAGCATCACGAGCGTCGTCGTATCACGGAAAAACAAGAGCGCACTCAATACGGTGATTAAGGGCGTAGAGATCGGCGCGGCGGAATATGACGCCGTGAAAGAGGCGATCATGAAAGTATTCGAAGGTCAGCAAAACATACAGGATGTCATCAAGGCGAAGTTTGAACAGTTTAACTCAGTAAAAGAAGTAATTGAAGATGTCTCAAAACTGTTCGGCAATGCAACATTCCTGGACAAGCAGGTGCAGAAGGTAGTATCCAAAATGTAATCCCCCCTAGCCCCCCTTTAGAAAAGGGGGGAAATCATCTCCCCCTTTCCTAAAGGGGGATCAAGGGGGATTAAGAGGGAGTAACGGAGAAAAAGAATGTCAGAAAACATCTGCCCAAGCCCGAAATATTGCGAGGTCGCCCTGAAACTTGAAGAGATACACGGCGACATCAAGAGTCAATTGAGCTCAGGAACAGAGATTATGAAGTCGCTCAAGGCGCAGCAGGAAGCCTTCTGCGACAGGTATGAAAAAATACTGGAGAAGCAGGATGCGCGTATCGCGGCAGTAGAAAAAAAAGTCTGGTATGCATCCGGAGGCGTATCGGCAATCACAGCGGCAGTTACCGCATTTATCACACGAGTACTGGGAGGGCACGGTGGATAAGAACACAAGGTACATCAAGCAAGGACTCCTTGCAGAAAAAAAGCAGTCAATGAGCAAGCTAGAAATCCAGGCCGACCGCTGCAGGAAAGACGTAAACATCTACCTCTTTTCCTCAGACGGTATCAAAGGTATGGAGTTTGAGCATGCAAAACAGGCGTTTGAGGAATTAACGCAGGTGGTTGAGGAATACAAGAGGGTTACGGAAGAGATTAAGAGGATTGAAAATGAGTTGTGAATGGTGAATGGTAAATTGTGAGTTGTGAGTTGAAAGTTTCAATTCACCATTCACCATTCACAACTAACAGAGGGTAAACCATGAGCAAATTCGAGGCATATTATGACGAGGCCGAACGGCTATACGTCAAAGAGGGGAAAACTCAAAGGGAAATCTCTGAGCTTCTTGGTATTTCCGAGAAGACAGTTTCGCTCTGGTCGGTAAAAGGAGATTGGGTGAGGAAGCGGAAAGAATACCTTGTCTCTACAAGAACCGGGCCAGTTGAAAAGCTCAAGATGCGGTTTGCAAAACTTTTAGAAGACACTGACGACATCGATGCAAAGAAAACGGACGAGATGTATAAGATCAAGCTTCTGATCGAGAAGATGGAAGGTTACGACGTTAAAGGCGCGGTAATTGACGTAATGGACCGCTTTGCCACGTTTATTCGTCAGAAGGAACCGGATCAGGAATTTATCGAGCGGCTCAAGAAGCATACCCATGCCTTCTTTGAGGAAATCAAGAACTTATAAAAAAATGAAAAAGAAATTTTCAGACAAAAAATTTGAAAAGCGGGCGCAGGAAATCCTTGAACGGATGAGCGCCGATGCCAGGCCGTTTGAGGACTCTGAGGAAGAAAAGGCAAAACGGATCACACGGGCGAAGGCCGACAGGTTTTACTTCTTTCAGACCTATCTCCCCCACTATTTCACGAAACCGCCTGCGGATTTTCATAAAGAGTTGGTTGATTTTGCTGATATCGGGGGGGAGCCGATATTGATAGCGGCGCCCAGGGAGCACGCAAAGTCCACCCTCTGCACGCTGGCAATACCGCTCTATGATATCCTGTTTGAGAAAAAACGCTTCATCATCATTGTATCCGACACCGAAGACCTGGCATCCGACTTCTGTCAATTCATACAGATGGAGCTGGAGAGCAATGAGCGGCTAAGAGGAGATTTTGGCGACCTCGTAAAACAGGGTTTCTGGAAAGCAGAGGATTTTATTACAAAAAATGGCGCGCGGATAAAGGCAAGGGGAAGGGGGCAAAGGATCAGGGGTTTGCGGAACCGGCAATATCGGCCCGACAGGGTTATTATTGACGACCTGGAAAACGATAAGAACGTGCGAAACCCGCGCCTGGTGAAAGAGACAATCGATTGGCTGCTTACTGCTGTGCTGGGAAGTCTTGCTGAAGATTACTCGTTTCTGATGATCGGGACGCTGCTTTCGAGAAAGAGTGTTTTGGCGGAGATGATGAACATGAAGGCAGAGGATGACCCTGAAAAGCCCCGTTATTTCTCGAAGATTTATAAGGCTATTACTGAGTTTAACCTTCCCTTGTGGCCGGAGGCGTGGAGTATGGAACGGCTCAGGAAGCGCAAGGCACAAATGGGGAGCGTGCGGTTTAATCAGGAGATGATGAATGACCCACGGGACGATGAAGGGTTATTCAGAGAAGAGTGGATCAGGTATTACTATCCTGAAGAGATTTTAAGGAAGGTATTGCGGGTATATACGTTTATTGACCCCTCAAGCGAATCCGGGGCAAGTAACGACTATAAGGCAATTGTAACCATAGGGATCGATACGGACGGCATCATCTACGTACTGGATGCCTTCATCAGGCGGGTATCTCCTAACGAGATGGCTAAAGTAGCTTATATCCGGTACGAGGAGTTTCACCCTCTGGCGATGAGCATGGAAGAAAATGCCCTGGGCGAGTTTGCCCAGAGCCCTTTTCAGCTTGTGGCGCGGGATAAGGGGTACATCTTGCCCATGAGCGGCGTAAAACACAGCGTAGCAAAAGAGGCAAGGATTGGCCGTATATCTCCGCACGTGGAACGCGGGATACTCCGCTTTCGCAAGGGACACTCAGATCAGGATGTATTAGTAGAACAACTCATCTATTTCCCCTCTTCTACTATGAACGATGACGGGCCGGATGCACTCGAGGGTGCAGTCGACATGGCTGAGAAAGGATCGGGAATTATCGAATACCAGTCAACTGGTATTAAGAGGGAATCGACAGGCGGGGCGATAAGGCGGTATATGCAGAATTAAACAGATAAAAACTTCACCGCAGAGATCGCAAAGGACGCGGAGAAAAAAATTTTGCATTTGCATTGAATAACGACTGAACGGCTGTATTTAAATCCTATGTGTTTATAAACAGCAAGGCATGTGACTGGCACGCTGGGACGTAGTTAGGGACGTCTGAAAGTTGGAAGGGCTTAAAAGGGCTTATAGAAAGAATTCGTAATCTATGACAAAGACAATAAAAAAACAGGTTTTGGTGACGGACGAGATTGCATCGGTCAGAAACGATATCTTCTACGACTATATAGGAAATGTCGTTCTGAACCCTGATAAGGTACTGAAGTCTGAATCAGGAGGAAAAGGGATCGAGCTGTATGATGACCTGCTGCGCGATCCCCAGGTGCGTTCAACCTTACAGACGAGGAAGTTGGCTGTAATCGGCAGGGAATGGGAGATTATTCCTGCATCAGACAATGCACAGGATATAAAGATTGCAGAGTTCGTAAAAGAGGTACTCCTGGGTTTCAACTACGATGCTGCCCGCCATGCACTGCTGTCCGGTATCGTGCTGGGTTATAAGCCTGCTGAGGTTATGTGGGAATATTCAGAGGGTGACGTCTGGGTTAAGGATATTATCGGGAAGGCGCCACGGCGGTTTGTGTTTGACCTGGATGGCAAGCTCAGGCTACTGACACTTCAGAATATGATCGAAGGCGAGGCGGTGCCGGAGCGGAAGTTTGTTGTCTTCAGGAACGTGTCGGCAAACGGGAGTTACTACGGCGATGGGCTTGGCTCTTCGCTTTACTGGCCTGTGTGGTTTAAGAAGAACGCCGTAAAGTTCTGGTTGATATTTGCTGAAAAGTTCGGATCACCAACGGCCATAGGGAAATACCCTGGCGGCACACCGGGCGACAAGCAGACAAAACTCCTTGAAACCCTGGAAACGATTCAGCAAGAGTCTTGTGTTACGATACCTGACACGATGATGGTTGAATTTTTAGAGGCAGAGAGGTCGGGGACGATTAATACGTATGAGTCACTTTACAAGCATCTTAACAGCGAGATCAGTAAAATTATTCTCGGTCAGACGCTGACAACAGAGGTTGGAGATAAGGGGTCGTATGCCGCATCAGAAACGCATAATGATGTTCGGCAGGAGTACATCAAGGCCGATGCGGACGCACTCTGCGAATGTCAGAACAACAGCCTGATCCGGTGGATTGTGGACTATAATTTTCCTGGCGTGACGGTATATCCGAAGGTATGGATCCGTACAGAACAGGAACAGGACCTGAAGCCGCTTGCCGAGCGCGACAGGATCCTTGTGAGGGAAATCGGGTTGCCAGTCAGCAAGAAATATTTCTATGAAACGTACGGGATCCCGCAACCCGAGGAAGGCGATGAACTTGTAGAGATTCCCTCATCTGCTGTTTTTCCACCCCCTACCCCCGCCAGCGGGGGACAACAGGGGGAGAACATGAAGTTTGCTGAATATGCGAAACGGTGCCAACACTGCTTTGCCGATGCAGAAGAATTTACGCCGGAACAAAGGGCGATTGAATCGCTCGTAAGTAAAACTATACCGGAGGCATCAAAAGCATTAGAAGGGAATGAAAAGAAGATATTGGATGCTGTGCTCTCTTCTTCAAGTTATGAGGAGGCAATGGCCAGGTTGTTAGAACTCTATCCGGAGATAGATACCGGGAAACTCAGAGAATTCCTTGAGCGATCGATTTTTCAAGCCGATGTTTTCGGAAGGTATACCGTAAGGGAGAACGAACGTGATTAACCTCGAACCACTCCCGATGGAAAGCGCAATACAATTCTGGCTGGATAAGTATCTGCTTTCGCCAGGCGAGTATGCGCAGCTTTCCGATGAGGCAAAGATCAGGGCGTTTGCCGTATCGGGAATTGCAAAGGGAGAGGAACTGGAAACCGTTTTTAATGCACTGCAACGAGCGCTCGAAAAGGGAACCACCTTTGAAGATTTTAAGAGGGATGCAAGGGCAGTATTCGAACGCAGGGGCTGGACGGGTAAGGCAGCATGGAGGCTAGAAACTATTTTCAGGACAAATGTCCAGACGGCATACTCGGTCGGCAGATATAAAGAGATGATGGCCGTTGCGAAAGATAGACCCTATTGGCAGTACAGCGCGGTTAATGACAGCCGCACACGACCAACACACTGGGAAATGAACGGGAAGATATTCCCCTATGGCCACCCTTTCTGGAATACCTGGTATCCGCCAAATGGGTTCAATTGCCGGTGCGGTGTGGTAACCCTGTCGCAAGATGATATTGATAGTGAAAACTTACCGGTAGAGACCGAAGACCCTACGGGTGGTTTAGTAGAACCCATAGATCCTGTAACGGGCAATAAACTACCAGCAAGGTCGCTTGTCCCGGACCAGGGATTTGATCATAATCCGGGCAAATCAATATGGGGTGGAATAGTTCCTAAAGAAAGCAAGAGTGGTTTTACTGATAAAGGAATAAACACCTATACCGACTATGGACAGCGCAAAATGGAAAATTTGCGAAAAAAGGATTATTTCAGGTACGGCAACGAGGATATTGTGCCGCAAGGATTAGCAGAGATGGACTACTACAAGAAATTTATCAGTGAATTCAGCCCGGAAACAGTAAAACAGGGTATCTATCATGATAAGGCAGGCGAGACTCTTGTTATCTCCCTGGATTTATTTACCGATATTCGCGGTAAGTTAAAGATCAAAAAAAAGGGGCGCGAACAATATGTGAAACTCTTAGCGCGTACAATACAAAACCCGTATGAAATTTGGCTCGTGCCAATGATGGAAAACAAGTCCGGGCGTATTGTATTAAGAAGACGATATATCAGGGGATTTTCTACCGGGCCTGATAACAAAATGACAGGGTTTACAGCTTTTGAATATGGTAGTGATGGGTGGACGGGTGTAACTGCTTTTCAGCCGGACGATTTTGAATATGCAAATAAACTAAGAAATGGGGTCCTTATTTTTAAGGACACATAGGGGATAAAGGAGTAATGGATGGGACGGTCTACATCGCATCCATGTATGGCCGCTTAGACTGGGTAGCCCCGCCGCACCATACATCTCCTAGCGTAATTGTATCACAAAAAAAGGATATTGCAAGATGCTCATTACGATCAATGTCGACGTTGCCCCGGTAAGAGACCTTTTTGCGCAACTCCGGGCAAGGATGCAAGACCTCAGCCCGGTGATGCGGAATATCGGAGAAATCGTAAGGCGATCTATCGAGCAAAATTTTGCGGCAAAACCACCCGGCAGGCCAGAGGCGTGGAAGGAATCGAAGCGAGTAAAAGAAAAAGGCGGCCAGACGCTCTCTGACACCGGAAGGTTGCGGGGATTGTTTACGGTAAAGGGATACCCTGACCGCGTGGAGGTGGGGACGAACGTAAAGTATGCAGCTTATCATCAGTTTGGCACTAAACCCTATACCATTGTACCAAGACATAAAAAAGCCCTGTTTTGGAAGGGAGCACGGCATCCGATAAAAAAAGTAAACCATCCCGGTTTGCCGCCACGGCCATTCCTCATGGTACAGGACGAGGACTGGGGAAAGATGCACAGGGCGATCGAGAAGTATATCACGAAGGGGAATACATGAATCCCCCCTGCCCCCCTTTAGAAAAGGGGGAGATAATTTTCCCCCTTTTCTAAAGGGGGACTAAGGGGGATTACTGTAGCGAATAAAAGGAGTTACATACATGACGAATACTATCATGACGAATACTATACCATGGATACCAATTTTTAAAACCGGCACCCATACCTCAGCATCGGGCGTCACGAGGGAATGGACGGAGAAGGACCTTGATACGATTGTTGCAAAGTATAATCCTGCCGAGTATGAAGCCCCACACGTGATTGGCCACCCTGAGCATGATTCCCCGGCATGGGGCTGGGTGGAAGCGCTGAAACGGGAAGGGCAGGTATTGTACGCACAGAGCAAGGACTTTGTCCCTGAATTCGTAGAAATGGTACGTAAGGGGCTATTCAGAAAGCGGTCAATTAAGTTGAATCCAGACCTGTCTCTCGTACATATTGGTTGGCTGGGCGCTAACCCACCGGCCGTAAGAGGGCTGGCGAATGTTGCATTTCAGGAGAAAGAAAAGGAAGGAGTGACAATCGAATTTGAGGAAGGTAATCCCCCCTGCCCCCCTTTGGAAAAGGGGGGAATTGATCAGAGAGAAAAGGGGGGAATTGATCAAAACAGAAAGGAGGCACGAAGTATGAAATTTTTCGAATGGATGAAAAAGAAGGCAAAAGACGAAGGCGTGGAGATTGAGGATATCCCGCAAAATCCATCACCGTCATTCAGTGATGCAGACCTGCGGAAATTGGAGATTGAGACCGAGGTCCAGAAACGGGTACAGGCAAAAGAGCAGGAGTTTTCTGAGGCGCAGAAAAAGAAGGATGCCGAGCTCAAGTCACGCGAAGACGCCCTGAAAGCACAGGAGGCAGAGGCACAGAAACGGCACATATCCTCATTCTGTGAAGGCCTGTTGAAGGAAGGCAAGCTTACCCCGGCACAGATGAAATACGGCATGGGTATACAGACCTTTATGGAGAAGATATCGACCGTCCAGGATACGATTGAGTTCGCGGAAGGCGACAAGAAGGTAAAACAAACGCCGCTTGAATACTTCCGTTCGTTCCTCTCCAGCTTCAAAAAGCAGATCGAGTTTAGCGAAGTGGCCGGGAGCGATAAGGATATCACGGCAGGCGGAAATGCTGGCGAAAAGCTTGCAACCCTGACACAGCAAAAGATGAAGGACAATAAAAACCTTTCCTACAGCCAGGCGTTTTCTGAGGCGCAGGTTGAAAACCCGGCGCTGGCGCGGGAATATGCGTTGGAAATTGGCGGGTAACGTAATCCCCCCTGCCCCCCTTTAGAAAAGGGGGGAAATTTTCTTTTTTAACAAAGGAGGTTTAAGGAAAACATGGCGCTAGAAAACAAAATCTTAGATCTATCATATGAGGCAGCCGAGGACCTCAGCAACGATCAGTACCGCATCGTTGTCCTTGCATCCGGCAAGGTGCGCAGGCCGGACGCATCGACCGACATCCCCCTTGGGGTGCTTCAGAATGCCCCTGCCGCAGGCGAAGCTGCGGTAGTAAGGCTGATAGGGGTGAGTAAAATCCAGCTCGGTGAAACCGTGGCTGAGAACGAATGGGTAAAACTTGAGTATGTAAGCGCGGCGGATGCGGGCAAAGGGATGGACGCAGACGGCGCCCTTGACCTCGCCATCGGCAGATGCCTCGTTGGAGGAGCTGAGGACGAGCTGGGAGAGGTGCTCCTGAGCGGGGCAGTTCATCAGGTAAACGCAGCGTCATAAATAAGTTGAAAGTTGTGAATGGTGAATGGTGAGTTGTGAATGGTGAGTTGTGAGTCACCATTCACCATTTACCATTCACCATTCACCATTTCAACGTTAATCTGACAACAGGTTTTTTTATAGGAGATAGCCATGCCACCAAATGTAAGAGAATTAATCGTTGCCGGACCACTGGCAAACGTCAGTATTGCGTACCGGAACAAAAGTTATATCGGGGACAGGGTGTTTCCTGTCATACCGAACGTATCGCCTAAAGCAAAGATTGCGCGATACCAGAAGGGCGCCTGGTTCCGTGATGAGGCCGTGATACGCGGGCCTGGTTCACGCGCCGGACGGGGCGGATATCCGGTTGATTACCTCTCGATATCAACCGTTGAGTATGCGTTTGCGAAGGAGGTGACCGATGAGGACCGCAGGTTCTCCGGCAACCCGGCGATGGGAGAGCCGCCTCTCAAGCCCGACCAGGACGCTATAGAATTCTGTTCGGAAAAAATCGATCTGAAAAAAGAGCGCATTATCGCAAGTAAAATATTAACCACCACATGGTCTGGCGTTTCCGGCGGCGAGGATGCCGGCGGATTATGGGCTGCAGGCTCAGGCAATACCTTCCTGGCCGATGTGCGCGCACGGGTGGAAACGATACGCAGCAACACCGGCCTGAAACCGAACGTGCTTATGATGGACTTTGGCACGTACAATTCGCTGAAAGAAGAGGCCACGGTGCTCGATAAGATCAAGTACACCGAGCGCGGCGTGCTGACAAAAGAGCTGCTTGCCGCTATTTTAGAGCTTGATGAAGTCATTATCGGCGAGGCGATCTACTCAACGGCGAAGGAAAAGAAGGACGGCACAGACTTTACCGCATCAAATATCTGGGAAAAGAATGCGGGGAAAGGCGCCGGGTTCCTCTTCCACCGTCCGTCCGCTCCAGGTCTGAAAACCCCCAGCGCCGGCTACCAGGCGCGGGTAAACTACGAAAACGGCCAGCCGCGCAGGACCACAACGTGGAGGGAAAATGCAGAGCATCAGGACGTGTACGAGGTGGCAGAGGAGTGCGATATTGTGGTAACCGGGGCTGACCTGGGCTTTTTATGGGTAGATACCTTATTAACCTAACATAATCCCCCCTGCCCCCCTTTAAAAAAGGGGGAGATGATTTTTCTCAATTTAGAAGGGGGAGGAATGAATTTCCCCCTTTTCTAAAGGGGGATCAAGGGGGATTAAAAACAAAAAAGGAATTGGTAATGAAAAACAGATATCTATCAATCGTCCTTATGCTGTTAGCAGCATGGTGCGCCACCGTAGAGACGCACAGCCGTGCGTCTCTCCACGCCGCAACCTACACAGACGAACGGACCGGGTTGCATTATCTTCGCAAAATGACGTTCTTCGAAAACTACAATATCGGGGCGTCATACGGCACCACGACCGGGTACGTCTACGATGCGCCTAACCTGAACGGCATCAACGATGGATGGGTATCAATCCCTGACGCGGTGGCAATAAGCCTGCAGGTTGGAATCGATAGCATGTCGCCCGGCACGTACACTGTGAGGGTGGAAGGCATCACAGGGAAAGACACCCGGCCGTGCGAGATCGTATCAAAAGTCTACACAGCCGCAACGACAATCGATGAAATTATCATGATCTCCGAGCAGGTCAGGAAGATCCGCGTGGGGTTGAACTATTCGACCACGAACGCAAGCGTGATCTACCTGTACGGCCTTGCAGAACTGAGGAATTAAGGCATGAAAAAATATTCAATGGTAATACTCTCAATCATCGCAGTAGCGATCCTGGGAGCAAACGCCTTTAGCACAAAGATCAATGAGGCGCTCAAGAAAAGCCTTACGGATAACGGCGACTGGAAATACATCCGCTTCGCCGATGGCACCAGCCAGACCACCGCCAGCACAGGCGGAGGCGGCGGCGGAGTGCCGACAAACCGCACTATCAGCACCACAGCCCCGCTCGCCGGCGGCGGAGACCTGAGCGTAGACAGGACGTTATCTATTACCCAATCAACCGGCACACAAAGCGGTTACCTGAGTAGCACAGATTGGACAACCTTCAATACCAAACAGAGCGCGCTTGGTTTTACCCCGGAAAACGCAGCAAACAAAGGCGCCGCAAGCGGGTACGCATCCCTCAACGCATCAAGCCTGGTAGTTCAGAATCCTGTAAACGCAACGGCAACTCCAACAGCGAGTAAGATCCCAATTGCAGATGTAAATGGGAAGCTGGATGGATGGGTAACGCCTGGTGGAATAACAAATATAACACAGATAGCGAACAGAAGTTATAACGATCTGCAAGATATTGGAATTAATACCCCTGTTCAGGTTGATGCCTTTATATCGAGTAAAGGCGCCGCAAATGGCCTTGCCCCTCTGGACGCTAACGGTAAAGTTGACGCATGGGTAACGGGCGGCAGCGTGCTGAACCAGGGCACGGCAACGGTAGCGATACAAAGGATTGTTTACAAGTACACGGCGGGAACTGCGAGCCATACAGGGGACACAAACGAAACAACGGTTTTATCGTGGACACTGCCAGGCGGCACGATGGGTGCAAATGGGATCCTTCGTATCGTAACATACTGGGAGTTTAGTGACGCGACTGATTCTAAGACAGTAAGGATACGGTTAGGGGGTAGCTCCTTTATGAATTTCAGCGATAGCTCTTCTCTTACCAGAAAACATCAATTAGACGTGCTGAACATAGGTACCACCACAGCGCAATGGGCAACAGGGCAATCGGTAGGCCAGGGTTCATGGGCAAGCGGTTCTACGTCAACGGCGGTAAATGGAGCGGTAAATACCGATACCGATTTAGCGCTGGAATTTCAGATTACCCTTGCGAACGGTTCGGATACCGCATATCTGCGCGGCGCGGCCGTGGAGGCGCTGTAATATCATGAAAAAAATATTTAGGGTGTGGTGTATAGTTACTGCATTTTTATGGTTCATTTCCCTTGCAAGCAAGGTATACCCGGCCACCTATTATGTCGACCCAAACACGGGTAATGACGGAAATTCAGGCACAAAGGCAAGTCCCTGGAAAACGTTAGCAGCTAAAATTAACACCCTGTTGCCTGGCGATATTCTCATCCTGAGGGGTGGAATTTACTACGAAAGATTTACCATCATCGTAAGTGGCGCCGCATCTAATCGCATCACGATACGATCATACCCCGGGGAGTCTCCCATTATTGACGGGGGTAGTGAGTGTAAGGCGCTGAGAAAGGCGCCGAACACCCTTTGGACAATGTACGGCACGAGCACGAGTACCTATGTCACCACAAACACGTATCCATCGGGCATAGGCAGCGCATACGGGTATCTTGGGCCAGAAAATGGCGGATATGCGTTAAATGCGTATGACAGGATGGTAGATCTGATGTCGGAAAATCAGAACGCCACTATGGGTACAGCAACCGGGACTTACTGCGGCCCGGGTCTTTATTACGACACGGGTACCGACAAAATATACTGCAGGTTAGTTGTAAGCGATATAGCGGATACTATGAATTTGCGTTATCCGTTGAGTTCTGACCCGCGGGAAACGTCTCTATTTATTTTTGGGGACGCTGAAACGGTGAAGTTTGGCGCAACTGCATCGTACATTAATTTTGAGGGAATTGAAGTCAGGTATCAGTTGAATGCCATTGAGTTCACAGAGGGTGCACACGACATTAATATACGCAATTGTACAATAATCGGAGGGCGCACTCCCCTGCTTATCAGAACAACCGTTTATAACATTCTCATTGAGAATTGTAAGTTTATTGGCAGAGTGCCTGATTGGATCTCATGGACAGACATCAAGGGTAAGAGATCTGATCAATCTCAGATCGCGGGAAACTACCAGGGCGCAGCCGCGCAGCTAGACGGCATCTGCCACGATATTGAAGTAGCATACTGCTATTTCGAAAATGTTTTCGACGGCGTCAACCCCATTGATGCTGCCTATAACGTGTCGGTTCACGACAATACATTTATGGGTGTTCGGGATGATTGTATGCAAATCGGCACCGAATGCCATGATCTTACTATGTATAACAACAAGATAATTGCCTGTTCGAAGGGATTCTCAACGAATTGGTCCGGGAACGCTGCTGATGCAGATCTGGGAAAAATCTATGTGCACCATAACATTATCGATTGCACGAAGAAAAAACTGGGAGGCAGAGCAAAAAACAACGATGGCGTGGGGTTTGGGGATAAATTAGATTTCGACACCTTCGGCGATGAGTATGCAGGGCCTGGGGTCGGCAATCCCCCGGTTTACGATGGCATGGTATGGGCGCGGCCATTTGGCGATCACAGTTCTGAGGAGGGGACAACGAAATGCCCCTGGAAGGTCTACAACAATACCATACTTTTCGGCCGCGAACTCAGTAACTACGGCGCCGGACTTGAGTACCGGTTTGGAACCACTACCGCAGGGGTGTATCAAGAGGTCTACAACAACATCATAGTTCAAATATGCGATTACCGGTATATGCGTGAGTGGCAGATTAATAACACCGTGTCGGAGTCTATCTATGACGGTAATTGCTACTACAATTCGTTTCCTGGCACACGAACGGATTACGCATTCAGGACATTAAATGGCGCAACGAGCACAGACACCAACTCCTTGAATGGCTTCCTGGCATCAGGAGATTTTAACGCAACGAAATCTTATTATGCGCCCGGATGGGAAAGCTCTGGCGTTGAAGGCAACCCGGGGCTGGATAGCAATTACCGGCCAACGACTGCATTCGGAATGAAAGGCGCTCTTGACCTCACCCCGAAAGGTTGGCCAGGCGTGGACGGCGGTATTTACCGCGGCGCCCTGAGGCCAAAATAGATGCAACGTAGGGCGAGGTTTTAGCCTTGCCCCTTTTACTAGCGATCAAGGAAAAAGAAAGGAATGAAACATGGAAATGGATATGAGATGGATTATGAAGTGTACAGGGTTGTTATGCGCTGCGCTCTTATTTGCCCTGTGTCCTGTTGTTACTGCCGGGATTATTACCGTTCCTGGCGATGCAGGCGCGATTAAGGATGCGATCGCCCTTGCGCAGGACGGCGATGAGGTAGAGATAGCGCCAGGCGCATACACGGAAAACGGGATCGTAGTAGACAAGGATATTGCCATTCGCTCAAAAACCGGCACAAAGTCTGCCGCACGGGTGACGATTGACGGAAGCGAAAAGACGGTATTCACCATCACCGGCGCGGCGCGGCTTATCGGGCTGGACATTACGAATGCACAAACGTGTTTTATGATAATAAAAGCGACGTTATCAGCTTCGAGGCTGAAGGTTCCGGAACGGTGGAGTACTGCATCATACAAGATGCGGGCGATGACGGGATAGACATAGATAGCGAAACAGGAAACATCACCATCCGGAAAAATAAAATTCTCCAGTGCGGTGATGACGGCATAGAGATACGGTTAAAACCCACGCAAGAGGCTATGGTGTACGCAATAAAAGAAAATGTTATTGCCGGGTGTGAAGAGGATGGAATCCAGCTCATTGATTACCCGGATGCCTCACCCAGGGAGTTCGTAATAAGCGGAAATTACATCAGCGATAACGCCATGGCCGGCATTGGCTGTATGGCTGACGGCAACACCCGGGAGAACTATCAGGGGTCGCACATGGAAGAACCGGTGTTATTGTACGGCAATGTGCTGAAGGGGAACACGGTAGGGCTAACAACGGCGCCAGGGCTTACGCTCGGACATACGGTGTATGTCCGGAACGCAACCAACACAAAACCATAGAACGAATAATCCCCCTTAGTCCCCCTTTAGAAAAGGGGGAAACAGTCTATCCCCCTTTTTTAAATGGGGCTAGGGGTGAATTTCCCCCCTTTTCTAAAGGGGGGCTAGGGGGGATTAAAGAAAGGACAAAAAAATGAAACTCTTGGAATTTCTCCAGGAAAATGACGGCGGCCTCAGCGCATCGAGGCTATTCCCGTTCGTAATCATGTGCTGCATGGCAACAGACTGGATGCATGCCGTGTTCACCGCAGGCGCCTGGAAGCCGGACATACAGCTCATTATCCTCTTCCTTGGCGCGATGGGATTTAAGGTCTTGCAGAAACCCTTTGAAAATAAATAACGGTAAATGATATGGCATATTCAACACTGAACGACATAAAAAAGCTCATCTCTGAGGCATCGGTCACACAACTGACCGATGACGAGAATACAGGAGCCGTAAACCAGACAAGGGTTGACGAGGCAATTGCGCAAGCCGATGCCGAGATCGACACCTACTGCGGACAGGTTTTTACCGTGCCCTTTACAACCGTCCCGGACATCGTGAAAAAGGCATCGGTAGATATAGCAATCTACAACCTTTACTCCCGCAGAGTAGAACAAATGCCGGAAACGCGGCGCGACCGCTACAAGGACGCCATCGCCCTGCTTACAAAAATTGCTGAAGGCAAAATCTCAATCGGCGAACAACCCGAACCTGCCTCGCCAGGCGAAGGCGGCGTACAATCAACAAAGACACTGGACGACAGAATATTTACCTCAAAATCAATGTCAGGGTTCTAACATCATCCCCCTTTTTTAAAGGGGGGCAGGGGGGATTATGGATTTCGAACAAATAGAAGACAAGATCATCACAGAGCTCAAAACAAGAATCACCTACGCCCGTACTGTAGAAACCTACGCCGGCCAGCTCGAGGCGAAAATCGAGGAGCTGCCCATCCAGTATCCTGCGCTCTACGTCACCTATGCGGGATCTCAATTCGACTGGATCGACAACGAAGCAAACTACAACGAGGTAGCCGTCTTCAACATCCTTGCCGCAAACAAGAACCTGAAAGGCCAGGAGGCCGTACGGAAGGACGGGGCGGGTGGAGTCTATAAGCTGATAAAGGACGTAACAAAGTATATCACAAACCAGAACTTCGGGCTTGATATAGAACGTATGCAACTCACTGAAGTGCAGTTCGTATTTACCTCGCAGACGATCACCGTCTACGGGATCGGATTCCAGACAAATTTTGATACCGTATACACGTAATTTCCCCCTTTTGTAGGGACACGGTGCGCCGTGTCCTTTTTATGGACACGGTGCGCCGTGTCCCTACGGGGGCAGGGGGATTAAAAAAACTTTAGCAAGAAAAGGAGGGTTTTTGTGAGAATAAAAGTCATAGCAAAAATCGGTAACACCTATCACCCCGATCTGGGCCTGTTGGTTGTTGGTCGGGAATATGAAATCGATGAAACCAAATTCGGCGATCAGCTATTCGATTTGGTACCTGAACCACCGCCACCTGGCGGCGGCGAACCGTAGAGACGCACGGCTGTGCGTCTCTCTACCAGGCAACCCCAAAGAGTTTGCTCTATATCTAACCTAATAAAAGAATTTTTTTGGAGGAAATAAACAATGGGTTTAGCAGGCGTCGAAGTAAAAGGCGCGGTGAAAAAAGCTGCTACTTGGAATACTGCCGTTACCTGTGGCGCAAACGACGGCATCTTACTCTTGCCGACCACTCTGAAACGCGAAGCAGAGATTGATCTTGACGACTCACTGGGCAATTTCTTCACCGAAGACGGCACACCGGGCGCCGTAAAAGTGTCTGGCGATATACCGTGTTACTTGCGGTATGACGGGAACACAGGGCTGCTTCTTGCCCTATTCATGGGCATTGCCGGTGTGCCTACCCTGGACGGTACAACGAAGAGTGTAACCAGCATAACCCGTACTAGTACTACTGCAACGGCAACGGTATCATCCCATGGATACACCACAGGTGACGTTGTTACCATCGCAGGCGCTACGCAATCGCAATACAACGGCACCTTTACGATCACAGTAATCGACACTAACTCCTTTACTTACACCGTCACCGGCTCACCGACAACTCCAGCCACCGGTACCATTGTGTGCAGGAAAACGACTACGGGTGTCCCGGCGTACAATTACATCTATAAGTGGAATAAGATCATCGATGGGTTGTTCTGTACTTTTTGCTTAAACATGAAGGATTACATAGAGGAGGCAGTATCGGTAAAAGTCGTCGGCTTCACGCTAAAAGGAGACGTAGGTAACCCGTTACAGATCATCTTCCATGTCATAGCTAATAATAAGGAATACGCCAGTATTGTTAATACCACTACTACGTTTAATAATGTTACGTATGTTGAGAAATCGAACCGGGTCCGCTTCTCTGAAGGTGTATTTCGGATAAACGATAAATCTGGCGCGGGGTTTGCGGCTGGGGATAAGGTTTACCCCTCCGCATTCGAATTAAAAGTTATGCGGAAGCTGGAAGGCGTGTACACCGGGCAATATTTAGATCAAACCGGTACGGCGAAACAGGAATTGATTGACGAACCACAAAACGCAGGTATGCCGGAAGTGTCTCTGACTCTCACATTCCCCCGCCACACAAGTACAACTTACTTAACAACACTGATCAACGACACACGTAAAAAGATGGATATTACATTTACGGGGGCCTTGATAGAGGGGGCTTCATACCGTTCATTCAAGCTGCAGTTCCCTCACCTCCAACTAAAGAACGATAATATCACAGAAGAGCCAGGCATTATTAAAGAACCGCTTGAATTCCTGGTGCAAGCAACATCTGATACGCCATTGGGGATGGGAATTACCGATCCATTCTGGATCAGTGGAACGAATCGCAGAAACACCGATCCTTTGGTTTAGCAGGAATGTGATAAACCCCCTTGCAGGGACACGGAGTACCGTGTCCCTGCGATGAATCTCCCCCTTTTCTAAAGGGGGCAGGGGGGATTAAAAATAGCAAATACGATAAGGAGAAATCATGGATATCAGCGCACTAAAAAAAGATGCATTACAAGTCTGGGTACCATTCAGCGAAGATACCGAAGTACTCATTCAGTATATCAGCAGAGAAGAGCTGCAAAAAATATACACAAAAGCCAAAAGAATCACCTACAAGAACCATCAAAAAGCTGAGGAATTCGATTCCGTAGAGGCCGACAAACTACTAGGCCGTGCAGCGGTGAAGGACTGGAAAGGCTTCACCATGGACGGGCAGCCGTTCCCCTGCACCCCGGAAAACATTGACCTTATGATGACTAAATGGAACGCCTTCAGCCGGTTCGTCAACGAAGCATGTGTAGACCTCGAAACCCTCATGCAGCAAGAAAAGGAGAAGACCGCAAAAAACTCCTCGACCACATCAGGGCAAAGCTAGACTACCCTGGTGTGAGTTGCGAGGCATGCCGGGACATGCAGACGGTGGACGATGCCACCCCGGACTGCGAGGTAGAAGGCAAAGGATGCCTGATACCTGCACTGACCCAACGAGGTCAGAAGGTTATGGAAATGCACACCCTGCTGAAATCCTTGCATGATCTGGTAGATCCCGGCACCATACTCAGCATGTGTGAGGCACAGAAAGAAGACATTGAATACCTTGCTATCGTTGAAGCTGAAGTAAGAAAAAATCAACCAAAGAATGAAAATTAGACGAACCTCATTATTTCCCCCTTTTCCAAAGGGGGGCCAAGGGGGATTACCAAAAGATGGCAACAGAAGTCAAATTACTGATAACCGCCGTGGACGCCACAAAACAGGCATTCAGCGCCGTCCAGGAATCGGCGAAATCGGCGTTCAGCGGTATAGCAAACTCAGGAAAAAGCACCGGCAGTGCTGTAGCATCCGCATTTGATACCCTGAAAACAAACATCACCTCCGGCTTTAACTTCATTAAAACCCACTGGCTATCCGTATCAGCCGCTATCACCGGGGCATGGCTTGCTATATCAAAGGCGTGGGATATGGCCCAGCAAACGGCATCATTCCAGCAATCCATGAGCGCATTCCGCTCCATGGTTAACTCTATGGGGCACGATGCGGAGCAGGTCTTTAGCCGTATAAAAGAACTCTCCGGGGGGATTATTGACAACAAAAGCCTGGTGGAGGCTACAAACCGGGCTATTTCGCTCGGCATTCCCGTGGAAAAACTGGGCGATCTCATGGCAATTGCCAGGGCAAAGAGCAGGGATATGGGGATAACGGCTAAGGATGCGTTTGATAGTATTGCCCTTGGGATAGGCAGGGCAAGCCCTCTATTCCTGGACAATCTGGGAATTGTGATTAAGCTTGAAGAAGCAAATGGGAAGATGGCGCAGAGCCTGGGAAAATCTGCAAGCGAGCTAACCTCACAAGAACAAAAAATGGCAGTCCTCAATGCAACGATTGAGGCGGGAAGGGAATCTCTGGAGCGGCATGATCTTTCCGTGCTCACGGCAAAAGAGCGGATGGAGCAACTCACCGCATCGGTAGCCAACCTCAGACTAGAAGTAGGGGCGTTCATCGTAAAGGGCGGCTTGGCCTTGTACGGACTCTTCCAGGGACTTGCCAGTGCAATTGCGCTTGTGGGGACAGGGTTTATGGGGATAGGTATGGCGCTCACCTGGGTCACCGATGCAGTACACATCACGAGCGGCGCATACGACGAACTCAAAATGGCCATGATGACGACATGGGAGGCAACGAAAGACCTTGGCAAGCAAGCCTGGGAAAATATGTCTGCCATAACGGCAAGCTCGGAAGAATTGATGGCCGCGCAGACAAACGCTGTAAGCGCCACGGATAGGGCAGCGCAAGCCGAGGCGGAAAAGGGGAAGGCGATTGAAAAGAATGTGAAATTACTACAAGAATACTCCAAGGTTGTGGAATCGGTTGGCATTGACGTCCTGAAATTTGCCGGGACGGAGTTTGCCCTGAACTTGAAAATACCCGCACGGGACCTGGACGAGATGAAAAAATCCATGGAAGAGATACAGGGCATAATGCAGGGTGCAGGGGATAAAGAGGGATTTGACTTCTCAGGAGTATGGGAAAAGAACCGTATCGCCGTAAGGCAGTACGAAGAGGCACAGAAAAATACGATAGCAAACCTGAAAACCGTACTAACTGGGTACCTTGAAACGGTTGATGAGGTCTACAAAAAGCAAGCCAATGCCCAGCGGGCGATCTTCGAGCAGATGAAAGCCACCGGCGCATCTCCCGAAGATATGAAAAACCAGGCAATAGCGGTCCTTACGGCAGAGAAAACACAGATATCCACGAGACTGGATGCCTGGCAGCAATACTACGACACCCTTACCGCGCTCCATACCAGCGCTATCGATGAGCAGAAGCGGAAGACGCAGGAGCTTTTAGCCCTTGAGACGCAGATATCCCAGCAAAGGCAGGGGTATGCCGACCTGGAAAAATCTCTCAAGGATAAGATATTCAATCAAAACAAGTCCGAGGTGCAAAAATATTATGACACACAAAGATCGCTAGAGGGACAATACCAGTCTGCCCTACTTCTGAACGGCCAGGCGCGTATCGATGCCCTTGCGAAATACCAGCAAGCCGCTGCGAGTGCGGCCAATGCCGTGGTAGAGGACGGCAAAGAATACATCAGCCTGCAAAATGCATCACGGACTGCCTTGGATCAGGTCAAACTTGCACAGTCGGAAATCGTGACGGAGCAAGAAAAAATGATAGCCGCAAAACAGCAGGAGATCGAGCAAACACAGACGTGGGCAGCCACCCTGCGAGATGCTATTGCTGAGGCAAAAGCGGTGCTGGGATCCTACAAGGCAGAGATTATAGACCTTGGCGATAGGATGACGTCTCTGAAACTTACCATCGATACCACACAGGCAATGGGGGCAATACAGGCGATTAAGCGGGAGATTGAGACGCCCTTGGTGGTAAGGTTCTATGGGGAAGGCTCTGAAATCAAGCCTATTTCGGAGAAGGTACAGGATATCAGGGAAATGATAGGTTCTATCGGCGATGAAAGGCCAAATATTGTGGCCAATTTCACGCCCTTGTCCGAACAAATATCGCAGATGAAATCCAGCGTCACACAGGACATGCAGTCCATGTTCTCAAATTTTCAATTACCAGACTTCAAACTAGAGCCGTTCCAACTCTCAAAGCCGCAATTCGACATCGGTACATCAAAGCTCAGACAGTCGCAAGAGATTGTCTCTTCCTTGAATGCGTCCCTGATGCAGATAGCCTCTACAGCATCGCTCGTAAGAAGCGAAATACTCTCGCTCGGCGCTGCCATGCAGACCATGAGGCTCAGCGCGGATGCCTCTCAGGTGCTCAACCAGCTCAGCATGATAAAGACCGACGCTGAGAATCTGCAAAATATCCTGCGATCACTAGTGTTGATAATCGACGTATCGCAGGCACTAACAGCCCTGAACGATGTGAAATCGCTCATGAATTCCATACCTGATGTCACGCGTAAGACCATTCTCATACAGACAGTACAGACCGGAGCTGCACCGGGAGGAAATGGTTTTCAGCCGTTTTCAGGGACAAGCGCCTTGCCATCGTATTTCGTAGGATCACGGTATATAGATGATGATAGGATAGCAGAGCTGCACAAAGGCGAGGCCGTGGTACCTGCCAGGTACAATATCTACCAGAATCATACCTTCGAGGAGGTAAAGAATATCGTCCAGAACACCTTTAGGGATAGGGAAAATAATGTCGGAAATCCTGGGAATAGTCAGGTAGAAATACAAAATCCTGCACCTCCTCCTGCCGAGGTGAGCAGACAGAACATCTATCAAAACCACATCTTTGAGAATACAAAAAACATCGTTAAAAACACAGAAAATATATCGCAAACCAGGGCTATCAATACTGAAAATGTTCATAAAAACAATATGGTAAACGAAACGAGCCAGAGCGTGCAGTATCGCGTAGAAAACCTCTACAGACCCGATACCGTTGTCCGTACAGAGCCAATCCGGCCCAACCGCATCCAGAACGTAGAGACGCACGGCCGTGCGTCTCTACCCCAGGCACAGCCCCAAAACCCTGTATCTGTGCCGGGTAGAAACATCACCATCAACATCCCAAAAATCGAAATCACCGCGCGGGAAACCGACAGCCCGGCAATGCTTGCAAGAAAGATTGTAAAACCGCTCCAGGAAGAACTCAGAAGGCTAAAAAATCTCCAATAATGAAGACATTTCCCACAAATTTTACTACTGAAAAAAACAAAAAAACCGGGGCCAGCCCCGTGTGGATATTGAAATGCCCGTTCCCGTCTTCAGGCACAAAATACCTGTCAGATCAGGCCTTTTCCTTGCCTGCCTGGAACGGAGGAATAACGACCCTTGCATGGGTAAAAAGCTGGGGGGCAATTGACGAAAGCATATCGAACGAGCTGGCAATCTCACAGGTGTCCGACTTTGCGCTAGACCTGATAAATGACCCTAACGCCAGCCCGAACATGGACACCATCCTCTGGACTGCGGCAAATAATATCGAAACAACGGATTGTGAGCTGTATTTATGGTTCAAGGGTCTTGATGATTCAACTGATGCGCCTCAAAAAGTATGGATGGGGAATATTGTAGACTTTGAAAAAGTTGATGAGCTTATCTATAGTGTGAGGTTTGTTGATCAGTCGGTACGGCTTGATAAGTATATTGGCACGGTAATAGATGCCAGTAGCTATCCGAACGCAGATCCCGATGAAGTTGGGAAGATCGGCAATATCGCATACGGGCCGACAAAGAGGGTGAGATGCCATGCTGTCAAGGCAGGGGCAGTTGACAGCATGGTAGCTAATATTACCGCATCAAGCCCGGGAAACGGGGGAACATTGAATTTATCTGACGCCTCAGAATTTCCTTCCTCCGGGGCGTTTACGGTGCAGATTGATGATGAGCAGATAAGGATAGCATCGAGATCGGGGAATTCCCTCACCCTTGCCGCTTCAGGGGCAAGAGGCTATAACAGTACAACGGCGATGGCTCACAATAAAGGGGCATCGTGCTTTCAGGTGCTCACGGAATACGTCTATTTAATTGCCGATCATCCGGTAAAAACACTTGGTAGTGTTTACGTGGATGAGGTACGGCAAACGAGCGGATTTACTGCATACACGGGACAGTCGGGAGACGAGCATGCAAGCTATCCAGGCAAGGCGGTAGTGGCTTTTTCGGCAAAGGCAGTTATCAAAAAACAGGTAAATATCGACATCGATACAGGAAGCCATAGCCATACAGCAAGCACCACAAAGAATTATTACCCGAACAATTCTACTGATAGCCTGCCGTCTGGCTGGGTAGAAACCGGATCAATCAGTAATATCCGCGACCAGTCTGATGTAACTTCATACAAACAGGCAAGCAATGGCAATTCCGGGACAGGTTCCATAAATGCATACTACCCGAGCTATACAGGCCCTACGCCTTCGGTCGTGTATGCTTGTATTACCCACAAGACCGTAGTAAATGCCCCTGCATATGTACAATTTCACGGGACGAACATCAATACCTCTGGCGTTACGGTTACCCAGAAATTTAACATCGGCGCCTCTGTGCCTTCAAGCAGCACGGTAAATATGTTTGCAAACGGCGATAACGGGCTTACGTGTGAGGTATTTGAGGTGTGGCTTGAGATACACACAACTTCAACAGGCTCCTCTGCGGCTACGGGGGTTGGGCTGGCCAGCTCTTCGAATTCATCAGCTGATACTGTTATAGGCCAGGTAGTTACCGTTAACGTGGACGGGTATCAGGACGATGCAAGCGGGACATTCACGGGAACCGCTAACTCGCTCATCAAGAGGCCGAACCATATATTCAAGCATTTCCTCAACACCTATCTGGGTATAGCAAATGCGGACTTTTCAACCGATGTTGGCTCGTTTTTCTCCACGAATAGTTATGAGTTTTCAATCTTGATTAATGAGCGGAAACGGGCAAAGGAATGGCTGGCTTTAATGGCCTGGCAGTGCCGGTGTTATTTCCGATTTTCAGCAGGCAAGGCCGTCCTTACCCTTCGGCCAGACAGCCTCTCGTCACAGAAAAGCATCACAGCGAATATGATACGCATGCAGGACGATGCAAAGACCACGCTTAGAGTAAGGAGATCGCCTGTTGAGGAACTGATCAACAAAATCAGACTCTATTACCAGAGAGACTGGCTTAAATCCGGTACAGATGCTTATAAAGCAGTATCGGGCACATCGAACAGCACTAGTATTACCCGCTATGGGGAAAAAGAACGACCAGACCTCTTTTATTTTGACTTCGTTACGCTTGAGGCCATGGCCGATCATGTGCGGGATTTCTACCTGACCCGCTACAAGGATCGCAAGAAGGTGCTGGAGATGGAAGTATTCCTGGACAATGCCGAGGTAGAGTTTGCTGATGATCTAACCATCGTCCCACAAAGTAGTTTACTTACTGAGGTTCAGAAGGTTAATTTCTATCCCGGTAGCGGCAGGGATATAAGGAATGATCGTATAACCATCATAGCCAAAGCATATTAACTATGTATGATTATCTGAATACCCTTAAAAACAGTGGTATAGATTTGGTTGCATTTATGGTGCGCAGTGACTTCAGGAATGCTATGGATTTCTATAAGAAATATGGAGGTTAGGTATGGCAAAAATAAAATTTGAGCGAATATCGGCCCCAACGGGTTCCGTGGAGTTTAGCCGGAATCCTGCAAGTGGTGTGGGCGATTATAGCCGTTCCAGGAAATACTTACAACCGAAAGATTATAGTGATGCCGGAGATGTGTATATATACGACAAAGGCATTGCAGCAAAGACAACTATTACCCTCCACTTCCGCAACATACCAAAAACAGACTACACGAACTTCTTAACCTTCCTGGGAATTGTGATAGGATCAAAGTATAATTTTACCTTCACCGACACAGACGGCTCCACATACACAGCTCGCATCATTAACAGTGATGATATCCAGTCGGCCCCGGTGATGACCGAAAGGGAATCACTGACGATAGAACTATTGATTGAGTAGCAACTTTCCTTGTTGTGTAATACATTCATTTGAGCTACAGCAATACAAGTGCCAAAATCCTGTTTGACTGTATCAAACAATGGTTGGTACAGTCAAACCGCAAAACGAAGCCAGTTATTGCAATTTCCCACAGTGTTTGTTTTGCCTCGCCATATCATTACGATACATTCCCGGCGCGTTTTTATTACATTGCACAACAAAGGGTCAAGGATAACCTCATTTTTTATAAACTCACTTACTGGCATGGAAGGTTCTATAAGGGGTACGTAAAGCATGTTTCTCTCCCTGTCCAGCATTATTATTGCCATAATATCCGGGTTAAAATGTTCCTGTATAGCCGAACTCATGTGCCTCAGTAACGTTTCTTCGTGCACCTCGTCGTTCATAATAGTAGAATAAGACATGAGATTCTCTAACTCCTTAATGTGCTTATTCCTCTCGTCCTCTGCCCGTTTACGTTCTGTGATGTCTTCCTTAACGGCGATGAAATGGGTGATGTCGCCTTTATGGTTTCTTACCCCTGAGATAGAGGCGTACTCCCAATAGCAACCGCCGTCCTTTCTCTTGTTACAGAACTCCCCCCGCCATTCTCCTCCGGAGGTAATCGTTTCCCATAACTGACGGTATTCTTCCGATGGTATCGTATCGGATTTTAAGATGCGTGGGTTTTTCCCCAGGACTTCTTCAGGGGTGTAGCCTGTTACCTGAGTAAACTTGGGGTTGACATATTCAATACTGCCCTTACTATTGGTAATCATAACCGCGCTTGGGCTTTGCTCTATGGCATGGGATAATTTACGAAGCTCATCCTCCATCTGGATGTCGTCGGAAGCTTTTCTATGAGATTCTTCGTCACTCTTTGTTAGACCCGCTTCTGTAGGAAGGATTGTATGTTTTTCCGGCAATTCATTATCTCTATTCAAATTTTTTTCCCATTCTTTTTTTGTATTATCGAATTTCTGAGATTAATCACTCTTCTGCACTGATCCATAGATTTCTTTCTCTTTATTACCTAATAATAGTATATTACAATTTTCTGTAGAATTTAAAAGCGAAAAACCATCTGTTTTCAAGGACATCCAGGCGGATAGGTGTAAACACAGCCATACTACTGACATTTGACAGGAATGTTGTAAAGATACTTGTGAATCATTTCTGGATGAAAGACCATATGATCAGGACGGTCATAATGCCATTGGTCTCCGTCAGGGACGTGATAATCCAGATAAGGCCATTTACGAAAGGGATCTACCCCCAACGCCTCGATAAGTTTCCTATTACTCATAGTAACGTTACCTGCCCGGGGGGGCATTGGCCCTGCCTCTTTACGCATGCACCCTTTCAATAGATGGGGGGCGTAACCTCCTACCTTATTTACGATCTGCCCTATCTGGTAAAGACTGAGGTGCCGATGTGAGCCAAGATGATAAATACCCCGTATCTTTTCCCCCAGGGTAAGTTCTACAATCTTATTGAAGTCCTCGCAGTAGAAAGGCGATCTCAATTCATCGAAGTATAGTGTGGCCGGATTATTTTTTTTAAAGCGGGATAATATCCAGTCAATGGCGCCCGCATGTCCATTTACGCTGATTCCCATGGGGAGCGATATGCGAAAAATTGCTGCAGAAGGATAGCGGAGCATAATAATTTCTTCCGCCAAAGCCATAGTCTTGCCATACATAGTAACGGGAGATAGTGGGCTTTCTTCTGTATACAGGCCCGACGGTTTTCCCGGAAACACGAGATCTGTAGAAAGGTGAATGAGCCTGATCTCCTGGTCTCCCATCATTTCAAGCACATTCAGAACCGATTGCACATTCACACGATAGGCTAGCACAGAGTTCATCTCGCAGGACTTCAAGGCGCATGACCCTGCCCCATTCAGAACAGACTTGAAATTCTTCTGCTTCATTAACCTTACCAGTCCTTTGCGGTCTTCTATATCTAAAGGAATAATACCCTCATCACGTAATGGCCAGTAACGAACAGGGCGGATGGCTGTAACGTGTTTTGGGTATTTTGCATGGAGATATTTAAAGACGCTGTAGCCGGGTACGCCTGTTACACCGGTAATTAAAAGAGGCAAGAAAAATGGTAAAGACATAGTAACGGTAGGTTGGACTCGGTATGTTTAAAGATAGATGTAAAAAATTTTTTCTCAGAAAACGGGGACGAGCAAAAAATTTATTGCCTCAGAACCCTTTTTAATATCTTACCTGTGGGACTATGTGGCAGCTCTTTAAGAAATTCAAAATATTTAGGAACTTTATAGTTTGGTAATCGTTGCATACAATGGTCTCTGATTTCCTCCTCGCTGCACATCGCATGCTCATGCAATACTATGCAGGCCTTGGGAACTTCACCCCGGACTTTATCAGGCACACCAACAACAGCAACCTCAAATACCTTTTCGTGTTCACCGATAACCTGTTCAATTTCCCGAGGAGATACATTCTCTCCGCTGATAATAATCAGGTCTTTTTTTCTGCCGGTAATCCATAAAAATCCTTCTGTATCTACTTTGCCATAATCTCCTGTTTTAAGCCAATTGTCGGATGTGATTGTTTTTTCGGTTTCGTTTGGGAGTTTATAATATCCCTTCATGATATTCGGTCCCTTCACCCAAATTTCACCTTCTTTATTTGCTGGCAGACATTGTCCACTTTCACCTGCGATTTTCACTTCAAGGTTATCCAATGGAGCGCCAATGCTATTTGGCTTATACTTTTCAGGGGTATTTACAGAGACAACGGCTGTTGCTTCTGTTAGTCCATATCCTTCCATTAACCGGACAGGAAATGCCTTATTAAATGCTGCCAGTATCTCTCCGGGTAAATGCTCTCCTCCTGATGTACAAAGTCTTAAAGAGCTTACATTATGTTTTGTTGACGTCACGGCTCGCACGAGCATCCTATACATGGATGGAATAGCGCTTATACAGGTAATCTTATATTTCTCAATCACTTCAAGAACTTTCGGCCCTGAAAACCGTTCAAGATAAACTACTGTTGCGCCCACACAGGTTGGTAATATCAATGTAGTAGTCAATGCGTAGGTATGAAAAAGCGGAAGTATACCTAATAGTATATCCTTATCCGTGAATTTAAATGCATGTATACAGCCATCAAGGTTACTCAGGAAATTTTTATGTGTTAACATAACCCCTTTTGGATTGGCATCAGTACCCGATGTATATAATATGGCAGCCAAATCCTCTGCATCTCCACGTTTTATTTTTTCTTCTCCTATCAATGCATGAGGAATTTTTTCTTCACAAGAAAAGATACGTCTTATGTGATTTCCCAGGAGTGGTTTAAACAGACTATTGGTGAAGACAGTTTCTATACCCGCATTCTGGCTTACAAATAATAGCTGGGATGATGAAAGCAGGTAATTTAAAGGAACCGGGGTCTTTCCTGCCATCAAGATTCCATAGAACGTTGTTACAAATCTTTTACCAGCAGGAAGAAGAATTCCGATAGTATTGCCTGTATCTTCTGCTAATAATTGCGCCGCAATCTCTCTGGCCTCCTGATAAATAGTATCATATGTAGCAGACCCAGTTTGATCAATAACGGCTGTTGCCCCGGCGTGTTTTTTACAGGTATTAAGAAAGGTTTCGACGAGTGTTATCAATCTGGCGTCCTTGTATATTTTCCACCTTTCGGATATTAATTTTTGTTATCATCATATTCAAATTCCATGATTTTATTTCCCAGCTTTCTCTTATCGATATCGTCTAATTCACTGGTTTCAGAACTTCCCATATTTTCTTCCCATTCGTACTTAACCTGCGTTGTTTTCTCATTATAATATTCCCTCTCCTCTTCCTCTTTACAGCTTACGCAAAGGGTTGCGAACGGAATAGCTTTTAAACGCGCTTTCTTTATCGGCTGACCGCACTGTTCACATACTCCATAATGACCTGCTCTGATTCGGGCAAGGGCATCTTCAATCTGTTTCAACTCTCTAACATCTTCCACCGCAACCAGCATTTCCAGATCGCCATTGAGAACACTAGAAGCAATTTCCGCAATATCCGTTAATTTTCCATTATTTGCATCCCGATACTTCTTGAAACGCTCTTCAACTTCCCGTAATAAAATATTCTTTTTGTTCAAAAGAATATTTTCCATTTGTTTTAATTCTTTCTTTTGCATGAAATCACTGTAACTCCCATTATAAGAGACTAAATATCCAAATTCTTAACTTCTAAGGCATGTTTTTCAATGAACTCTTTTCTTCTCTGAACATCTTTTCCTGCTAAGGTACTGAAAATAGCATCTGCTTTGGCAGCGTCTTCTACCTTTACTTTCAATAATGTCCTTGTGTTGATACTCATCGTTGTTTCAGCAAGTTCTTCTGCATTCATCTCGCCTAAGCCTTTGTAACGCTGTATTTCCAAACCTTTTCTTCCTATTTCCCGTATTTTTGATAAGACGTCATTCAGAGAATGAGCATATATTTCCGTATCATCTGAGATTAATTTGTATCTGGGTTTCTCGCTCGCGCCCTCTCCGAAGTATTCGTCTATTGAAAAGACATAATTTTCTATCATCTTTACTGTTTTCTCAATTTCTTTGCTTTCGTGATATTCCAGCACACCTATTGCTCCTTCTTCCCTTTCCCGTTTTGCCTCTCCTGTATCGTTCTCTTCAACAATCTCCAGCTCTTTCCCTTCTGCCTGCTGCTTTTCTTTTATAAACCTTTCCAACTCTTCTTCGGAATAAAGATACGATATTCCCTTCCTGTATGATACTTTGTATAAAGGGAAGCTTCCACTCTCTTTGTTCCTGAGTTTTAAAAATTTATCCAGAGATATACCCTTTTTTCTCAAGGTTTTTACATATTCTTCTATCTGTATTAAGAGCTGTAATAATTTCTTCAGCTTTGAATTATCCAATTTCTCTTTTTTCCCGTTTTCCATCTCCATAACAGTTTCTTCAGCCCCCAGAGTAATCAAGGTCTTCTGCAGCTCCCTGTCATCATAGATATATTCCTGCTTCTTATGTTTTTTTACTTTGTACAGAGGTGGCTGAGCGATGTAGATATGTCCTTTTTCTATTAATTCTATCATTTGGCGGAAGAAAAAAGTCAACAGGAGCGTCCTGATATGCGCCCCGTCAATATCGGCATCCGTCATAATAATTATCTTAGCATACCGCAGATTACTTAAATTAAACTCGTCCGCTCCTATGCCTGTCCCCATGGCAGATATTAATGTTCGAATTTCTTCATTGCCTAACATCTTATCGATGCGGGCCTTTTCGACGTTTATAATAACACCTTTCAATGGCAGAATAGCCTGGAATGTCCGGTCTCTTCCCTGCTTTGCTGTGCCACCTGCAGAGATACCTTCAACGAGAAACAGTTCAGAGGTCTCAAAATCCCGGGATGAACAGTCTGCTAATTTTCCAGGAAGGCTTGAGCTGCTTAATGCTCCTTTTCTCCTTGTCAAATCTCTGGCTTTGCGGGCGGCTTCTCTTGCCCTGGCAGCTTCAATTCCCTTGTTGATAATGGCTTTCGCTGTCGATGGTGTCTCTTCGCAATAGATCCCAAGCTGCTCATTTATTACTGCCTCTACAAGACCCTGTATTTCACGATTGCCGAGTTTTGTCTTTGTCTGTCCCTCAAATTGCGGGTCAGGCAGCTTAATACTTACAACCGCTGTAAGTCCTTCTCTATAGTCATCGCCTGTGGGCGCTTTCTCCTCATTCAAAAGCCCTTTATTCTTTGCGTAGTTATTCAGGGTTCTTGTAAGAGCTGCTCTAAAACCACTCAGGTGAGTGCCGCCTTCTACCGTATTGATATTATTTGCGAAAGAATACACGTTCTCACTATAGCTATCATTATATTGCAAGGCCACTTCTATGATGGTTCCATCTATTTCTTTTTCAATATAAATTATATCTTTGTGGATTACCTCTTTTCCTTCATTTAATTCTTTTATAAACGCCTTTGTCCCGCCTTCATATTTAAATGTTTCAATTTTATCGGTTCTTTCATCTGATAAGGTTATCTTTATTCCTTTGTTTAAGAAGGCATATTCTCTTAATCTTTTTGCTATCGTCTCGAAGCAGAAGTTTCTATCCTCAAAGATTTCAGGATCCGGCTTAAAAATAACCTTCGTGCCTCTTTTTTTAGTAACCCCTCTTACCTCTACTTTCGACTTTACTTCGCCTTTCTCATAGCGTTGAAAATATACATGTCCATCCCTTTTTACCTCGACCTCCATCCACTCGCTTAAGGCATTCACAACAGACACCCCAACGCCATGCAAACCGCCGGATACCTTATAACTCTTATGTTCGAACTTGCCTCCAGCGTGTAACATCGTCATAACTACTTCTAGTGCAGACTTATTTGTCTCTTTATGTACATCAACGGGAATACCTCTGCCATCATCCACAACTGCCAGGCTTCCATCAATATTTATTTTCACCTGTATATTTTCGCAGAAGCCTGCAACAGCTTCATCCACACTATTGCAAACGACCTCTTCTACCAGATGATGCAATCCCTTGATTGTAGTATCACCTATGTACATGGCAGGCCTTTTTCTAACCGCTTCTATACCCCCAAGTACTTTTATAGATGTCGCATCATACGTGTCTTGGTTTATCGCTAAATTACTTTTTTCCGACGTCATTTAAGATCCCTACTTTAAAATGAATGTCCTCTATATACCGAGTCTTTAATATGGTATTAATTCTGTCAATTATAGCATTTTTCTCAAAATTAGTCAAATGATGAATCATAACGGATGATTCTACAATTACATATAACACACCATTCTTAAAGCCTGTAATTTTAGTAATTTGGCAAACCTCATTACCCACGATATTGCCCCATGCATTTTTTATACTCTGATAAGTTCTATCATTGTATTTTTTTGGAAACGCATCTTTTAATATCTGGCCAATTCTCATAACCTTATTCTTGCCAAAAAAATACCTTTCAGGTAATTCTTCCTTCATATAAGATCTCCCGGCTACTTTAACTCAACGGGCATAATAACATTTAACTGCTCATAGCCAGTCTTAAATATTGCAGCATCACTCGCGTTTTTTAATTCCATAGTAACTACATCATTATCAGAAACCTTTAAGACATCTAAAACATAATCAGGATTGAAACTTATCTCTAACTCTGGTCCGTCATAGCTAGCAGCAATCTCTAGTTCAGTTTCTCCAATATCCATAGCCTTTGACAGGAGTATTAACTTATCTTTCCGGTAAACAAATTTCACAACACGGTACCCCTCACTTGTCATAAACGATGCCATTCTTACGGTAGATAGTAATTCATCTCTATTTATTTCAACCCTCTTATCATTCTCTTTAGGAATAACTTCTTCGTACTTTGGATATTGACCATCTATCAGTTGAGATATTACCTCACCGCTTTCACCTTTAAATCTTATCTGCGACTCGCCTATCCCAACCTTTAAAGCCCCTTTACATTCTGACGTGAAACGCTGTAAAAATGTCAGACATTTCACGGTAACTATCCCCTCCATCGGGATTCCATCAGGATTGCTCACTTTACGTTTTACTGTAGACAACCTATTTCCATCTGCTGCAGCCATAGTAATATCATCTTTACCTATTCTGATAAAAATACCACAAAGGGTGCTTCTTGCCCTTACCGTTGACACTGCATGAGCAACCTTTCCTACCATATCAGCAAAAACTTCACCATCTATCTCAATAAAACCCTTAATATCATTTGCGTAAATTTCAGGAAATTGCCCAAAATCTTCTCCTACTACCTTAAAATATCCACCCTTTGATTTTATTGTACAGTTACTCCCTTCTACCACTATGGATATCTCATCATTACCAGACCATTCTCTGAGAATATTATTAACACGGACCGCTGGCAAAACGATACCGCCCTCACCTGTATAATCTTTTACCGGCAATGTGTATCTGACCAACACCTCCAGATCGGTCGATGTCAATTCCGCTTTCCCATCCCTAACCTCTAATCTCACTCCCTGCAACACATTTTTTACAGTTGAAGACGGAACTATACTGGTTACCAGATTAAAACCCCTGTATAAATCAACACCAACAAAATTTAAATTCATTTGTCATTCCTATCTTTATATATTAAATAAATTTTTAATCAGTCGTATTACTCTATGAAGATAAACCATAATAAAAAGTATAAATGGCTATAACAACTCATGATACGTTAGATAAAACAATGTAAAAAACATGTAGATAGCTATTCTAAAAAATAAGGGATATCTTACCGGTCTGCCCAAAAGGCCTGTCCATGAACAAAGATATTTTACATAAAATAAACATTCACTTTTGTAATTCACTTTCCAGCTTTTGCAGGATAAAAAGGAGGTTTTTATCCTTTTTCGACATTTTTACTATCTTCTCGTCTGCATGAATTACCGTTGAATGATCCCTTCCGCCGATATATCCTCCAATCTCCTTTAACGACATACTCGTTAGTTTTCTCGATAAATACATTGCTATCTGACGCGGTAACGTAAGATTCCTTGCTCTACACTTAGACTGAAGCTGTGATACACTTACATTAAATCTATTCGAAACGGCCTTAAGAACAATCTCAATATTAACTGTTTTCTTATCCCCTAATATTTCCCGGGAAATCTTTTTAACCAGATCTAACGTAATACAATTCTTTGTTATCTTCGATTCCTTGCTAAGTCTCGCTATTGCGCCCTCAAGTTCTCTGATATTACCAGGTATATTTTCCGCAAGATACAGGGCGGATTCATGAGATAAACTGATACCCCACAAGAACGCCTTTTTTTCAACGATAGCAGTTCGTGTTTCTATAGCCGGATTGTCTATGCCGCACAAAAGCCCCCATTTAAATCGGGAAACAAGTCTGTCCTCTAAAGAGTTTATAGACTCCGGGGGACAATCGCTCGTAATAACAATCTGCTTTCTCGCATTATAAAGCGCATTAAATGTATGAAAAAATTCCTCCCTGCATCCCTGGGAATTCTCGAAAAAATGTATATCATCAATTAAGAGCACATCCACGTTCCTGTACAATCTTCTAAACGAGTCCCAGCTATTCGAACGTATCGTAGAAATGTAATGATTTACAAAATGTTCACAAGACAGGTAAAGCGTCTTTAACGTGCGCTTCGACAGCAACACATTATTTATTGCATGCAAAAGATGTGTCTTACCGAGACCTGACATCCCATGTATAAAAAGGGGATTATAAGCATGCCCCGGGGATTCGGAGACAGCAATAGCTGCCGCATGTGCCAACCTGTTACACGATCCTACAACAAAATTCTCAAAACTGTAATACTTATTGAGCGGTATAGCGCAATACTGTTCAGAGACAGCAGCAATTGACAAAGTAGAATTTTCATTATAAGGAAAGGCTAATGTCCTCCCATAAATTTCATTTTCTGTAGAAAAAATCACTTCTCTCAGGGAATTCAGCACTTTATAGATAGCGCCTGAAAATAAATCCGTATAATTACTATATAACCACTCCCTGATAAAATCATTCGGCGCAATAAACGTAATACTGTTATCTGTAACAGTATGTATCTTAAGACAGGAAAACCATATATCAAACTGCTGTGCAGTAACTACCTTCTTTATCTCAGATAACATACTTTTCAGTATGAAATCTTTCTCGATTTCAGAAATAGTCCCCCCTTTGGCGGATATTTCCAGTGTTATATCAGATTGTTCAAAACTGTTAGGCATGTGTACAAGCAAGAAAGTATAATGAGTAAGAATTACTCTTGATTCAATATTGCCTAAATCCTGCAAACAAGCTAAAGTTTCATTATAGGACCAGACAGAAAAGGTAGAATTTCCAGAGGATTTGAGAATTGAAAACAATTTCAAGGAATTTTACCTTTTCGATGGAGAATATACCACAAAAAGAGACAAGAAAGCAACCGAAAATCAAGACAGAGGAAACAGGGTGAACGATAAAGGAAAGAACCATCAGGTATCGGTTATGGCAAAGATGGAAAAATTATTTATTGCTAAAACTATTATACAAACATAAACTTATGAACCTTAAAAATTTTTTTTGTTGGGTTATTAATAAGCTATGGAATAATAAATTCAGGCATTATTAGCCTCACCTCGCCTTTTGTAATATCTACCTGGCTCGTTTTGCTGTTCAATACTAAGATCAAATCAATTTTCTATCGGAAGTCTGAAGAAAAAAAGATCCATAAAGAAGATTGATAAATCTTGACCTCATCGGGTTTTTATTTGACACCGCTATATCACATAAGGCATAATGGTAAAATATTTTATGAAAGTAAAATGCAAGATATGGTTAGAAGAGAAGGACGGAGTAGCCTTTGCTGAAGGACGAAGGATGCTTCTGGAGGCTGTAAATCGCCTGGGATCATTACATGCAGCAGCGAAAGAACTCGGCATGTCGTACCGGGCGGCATGGGGAAAGATCAAGGCCACAGAGAAGGTGTTGGGTGTAAAATTATTGGAGGTTACTACCGGGGGAAAAGGCGGGGGCGGGGCTATCCTGACATCAGAGGCAGAGGAACTGATTCTGAAATATAAAAAGTACACAGAAAGGATGACTTCATTGATGGAAAAGGAATTCAAACGTATTTTTGGAAACAAAAAATCGTAACTATTCGATTTTAAAATTCTGTGATAATGGCACATGGCGAATAGACTTTACGGAACAATTGTAAATATAGTACAGGGGCAGATCCATGCCCACGTTCAAATCCTATGGAAGGACATACCACTCAGCGTTATCATTACAAGGGCTTCCTGTGAGGATATGCGCCTTTCGGTGGGTGATACTATTTCTGTGCTTATCAAGGGCACGGATATTATGCTTGCAAAAGCATTATCAGGAATGCTCAGCGCAAGGAATAAGGCAAGGGGAATTGTAAGACAGATTATTCAGGGGGATGTGTTATCAAAGGTTTTTGTAGAGTCTCAGGGTGATATGCTCCATGCCATTATTACCAATGCTTCTCTCAGAGAAATGAATCTTCAGAAGGAGGATGAAGTAACAGCTATTGTAAAATCAACGGAACTAATATTATCGAAGGAAATTTAGTTATGAGAAAAATGCAGAGAGATACACAACCAAGGGTAACGGAGCTGTTTTTATTTATATTCGTTATGTCTTTATTGGCATAACAATAAAAGGGAGAATACATGCGAAATAAATGGTTTCAATGTGGCGCATCTCTGGCTGCGGTATTTTGCGTTATACATGCTGGCGGTATGACGCGGGGTATATTTGCTCAGGATATTGTACAGACCCGTGAGACTTCCGAAAGTGAAGTAGGTGATTTGGAAAGACAATTAAAACAAATGGAAGAAGCGCTTTTAGTACAGCAGAAAATGATGAAGCAGATGGAGGCATTAGCGTTAAGCCAACAAGAGCAAATCAAAGAAATGCAAAATCGTATCGAGCATATCAGTGAAAAACCTGCACCAACTACACAGGAAGAAATAAAAGAAGAAGTGAAACAGGAAGTAGAAAACTACCTCGCATCGAACGGGGCGCGGGAGAAATTGGGTTTGGGCTTACCTGGCAAATATGAACCTGTTAACGGCTATTATCTGCCCGACAAGGAAAAGGCCTCTATAGGTTTTCAAACAAGAGACGGAAACTATTCTTTAAACGTTGGGTTCAGAATGCAGACGCGATTGACCTATAAGGACAACGATGATGATTTTGAAGAACCTGATAAAACCGATATTGATGTGCGCAGGGCAAGGCTTTGTTTTGGCGGCAATATCTATAACAAGGATGTAAATTATTACGTGGAAATCGATGGAGACAGCTTTGAGGTAAATCTGAGGGATTATTATGTCTGGTGGTCGCCCCGCGAGGAATTAAATATAAAGACGGGTTATTTTAAGGTACCCGCCAACCGACAATGGAATTCATCAGGTTTTAAACTCTTGCTCCAGGATAGGTCCATTGCCAGCGATGCCTTTAAACAGGATCGTGATTATGGTCTGGATATTTTCGGAAAACCGTTTGATGGCCACCTGGAATACCATGCAGCAGTTTTTCGCGGCGCCGGCCAGAATCCCTCAAAGGCGCTGGGAAAGGATGAAAATATCGACAATGAACTCCTGTATGTATTTACCACACGATATTATCCCTTTGGATGGTACAACTCCTATAATTTAGCAACGGGTTGGGAGGAGACTGATCTGAAATACGAAGAGAATTTTAAGGCCGTAATTGGCGCATCGGTGGTCTATAATGGGAAGGAGAGAGACAGGAAGCTGGCGGATACCAATTCTATCATTGGTAATATTGATCTGGGTATGAGGTACCGGGGGTTTACCTGGGATAGTGAATATTACATAAGGGAAAATGACCCTGAAGACGATGGTGATTCAATAACTTCGGACGGTTTTTATACTCAGGCAGGATATTTTGTGTTGCCCAAAAAACTGGAACTGGCAGCCCGTTACTCTATGCTTGACCCTGACAACGATTTGCCAGATGATGTTCAAAAGGAGTATTCAGCTGGCATCAATTATTACCTCCGTGGCCATCGTTCAAAGATACAGGCGGATATAGCCCGCTTTGTAACAGATACCAAAGACACGGACAAAAACGAAAACAGATTTAGATTACAATATCAGTTAATATTTTAGAGGAGGGCGCAATGGTTTTGAGAGGGCCTGAAAAGTGGGTTACGAGTTTTATCCCGATAGTATGTACAACCTGGTTCATGTTTTTATTGATAGCTTTCCACCATAATGTTTGCGCAGATGAAAAAATCCTTATTGCGGCAGCAGCCAATCTGAACCCTGTTATGGATGAGATTTGTAAAGGATTTGAGAAGGCATACCCCACTATCGATGTAAAAGTATCATATGGTTCTTCCGGTAATTTTTTTGCTCAAATTAAACAGGGGGCGCCTTTTGATATATTTTTCTCAGCCGATACAACCTATCCGGCGCGTCTGGAAGAGGAGGGTTTGGCGGTAAAGGGGGAGGGAAAAATTTACGCCTTTGGAAGTATCGTGCTTTGGATACCGAAGAATTCTGCATTAAATCCCCGGAAGGGATTACCTGTCGTTTTAGACCAGAAAGTGAAAAAGCTGGCCATTGCAAATCAAAGACTAGCGCCCTATGGCATGGCAGCCGAGGAGGCGCTTCGATACTATGGATTATGGGAGAAGGTTCAGGATAAACTGGTCTTCGGGGAAAGTATCTCACAAACAGCACAATTCGTCCAGTCAGGTGCAGCAGACGCTGGAATTATTGCCCTGTCTCAGGCAATTTCACCAAAAATGGAAAGCGATGGAGACTATTGGGTCATATCCACTGAATCATATAATAAACTTGGGCAAGCTTATGTTGTCCTGCAAAGAGGCAAAGATAAGCCCGGTGTCAGGAAATTCCTGGAATTTGTGCAAGGGAAAAAAGGAGAAAAAATACTTTCTCAACACGGCTATTCACTTCCGAAGTAAATTAACAATACCTATTTAAAATTGTTCTTGGATTTATGGCGGGAATAGGCGTTGGCGTGTTCAGCAGTATGCTTGATGTTGCCGGAGGAGAATTAATTATTCCAACTATCATATTGCTGTTTTCTGTTGATATTGAGCTTGCCGGCAGCTTAAGTCTTGCCATTAGCATTCCAACAATTATAATGGGACTTGTAAAATACAAAAATCAACAACTTTTGAACGGCAGCAATTTCCTCTTATTTCCTTCCTATTACTAGGCTCTATCGCAGGAGCGTTGATCGGAAGTCGTCTTTTAAGCTATGCGCCCGGGTCCGTTTTGCATGTATTTCTTGGAGTAATATTGTTGTTTTCAGCTATCAGATTATTGAGAAGGAAAGAACAATGAATTTTATAACACCACTCCTTTTGACTCTAAAGCTTTCCATCGTTACCATGGTTTTATTATTTATTATAGGTATCCCTCTTGCCTACTGGCTTGCCTTCTCAACGTTACGATTAAAGTTTATTGTGGAATCTGTAATAGCTTTACCTCTTGTCCTTCCACCCACAGTTTTGGGCTTTTATCTCCTTATGGCCATTGGAAGAAATAGTTTTATTGGGTATTGGTACGAAGGTATTTTTAATAAGACACTCGCCTTCTCCTTTCAAGGACTTGTTATAGGTTCATTCATGTATAATCTGCCCTTTGCAATACGGCCATTTCAATTGGCTTTTACAGGAGTGGATAAAAAATTACTTGAAGCTTCATGGAGTCTGGGCAGGTCTAAATTATATACCTTCCTCTTCATTATCTTTCCACTCTCCCGGCAAGGTGTTATAACAGGCTGCATACTCTCCTTTGCGCACTGTGTGGGTGAATTTGGGGTTGTTCTTATGATCGGAGGAAACATCCCGGGAATTACCAGAGTTGCATCGGTAGCTATCTACGATGAAGTACAGGCGCTGAATTACGGAACTGCAAATATCTATGCAGCCATTTTGCTGGCATTTTCATTTGTAATACTCGCGGTAGTATATTTTATCAATAGACGTTTTTTTATGCGCATGTTCTAAGAGTATTCCACACACTA
Source organism: Candidatus Jettenia sp. AMX1 (assembly GCF_030263775.1). Lineage (NCBI taxonomy): Bacteria > Pseudomonadati > Planctomycetota > Candidatus Brocadiia > Candidatus Brocadiales > Candidatus Brocadiaceae > Candidatus Jettenia > Candidatus Jettenia sp. AMX1. The sequence continues at coordinate 12,155 of NZ_SZPP01000042.1, read as the reverse complement.
CGTAATGATCTTAATTTGAGCAAAAGCAAACAGAGGGAAACCAGAGTATTCGTTTGGTTGTCAGCTACAATAGCTTTTATACTTATACCGCGGAGGTCTTGTTTTGCTAAAAATTTGTATTGAGAAAACATGGAGAGAATTCAAACTCAAGGTAGATTTTGAGATCCCTCATGAAAAAGTAACAGCCTTATTTGGTCCTTCAGGGTCAGGTAAGACAAGTACCTTGCGTTTTATTTCAGGTTTGGAAATGGCCGACGACGGAACAATCACATATGGAGAAGAAATATGGTTTCATAAAATAAAAAGGATTAACATACCCCTGCAGCAGCGTTCTATAGGGTTTTTATTTCAGGACTATGCCTTATTTCCTCATATGACCGTGGAAAAGAACGTAGCATATGGAATAAGAGGGAAAGAAAGACTAAGAGAAGTAAAAGAACTCATATCGCTGGTAGGTCTATCCGGCTACGAACGTTATTATCCCGGCCAGCTATCCGGGGGGCAAAAACAGAGGATTGCCCTGATCAGGGCCTTGGCAAGAAAACCCAAAATCCTTCTCCTGGATGAACCACTTTCTGCTTTGGATCTGGAGACGCGATTACGATTGCAGGAAGATTTAAAGCGGATTATTCAACAATTTCATACAACGACACTGTTTGTAACTCACGATGTAACGGAGGTATATAAACTAGCCGACTATGTAATCGTGCTGGAATCAGGCAGGGTGGTTAAACAGGGAACGCCGGAAGAGATATTTATGGGAAAGAGGCTAAGCACCCGTATCCAGATCGCAGGAAAGGTAGTTGGTATAGAATCCGACCCTATCATCGCTGCTGTTACTATTCTCCATGGAGACCAGTATTTTAAGGCCCTCGTAGATACGGAAGAAGTACACCACTTGAACTTAATGATAGGAGATAATGTTGTAATCGGAGCCAAATCTTCTGACGTGATCTTATTTAAAGTCTTAACAAAATCTTAATACAATCTTAACATATTCTTAACAATTCTATGATATACATTACACAAATCATGTAAGGCAAAAGTTTATAAAAGTCCATCCATAGGGGTTTATTTTCTCATAAGTATGGAATACGATATAGATATAAAAGGACAGCAAAAAACGAAGATAAAGCTGGAAAACGTATCCTTTTACTATGGGGAATCCCAGGTGATAGATGCTATCTCCATGGATTTTTTTGAGCGCAAGGTCACCGCCATTATAGGACCTTCGGGGTGTGGAAAATCAACCTTAATTAAATCGGTCAATCGTATTTCCGAAATTACTACTAAGGTAAAAATCGAAGGAAAGGTCTTGTTAGACCATAAAAATGTTTATGACAGGGATGTTGATCTCGTAGATCTGAGGCGGCGTGTTGGCATGGTATTCCAGAGGCCTAATCCTTTTCCTAAATCTATTTACGATAATGTGGCCTTTGGTCCGAGGCTTCGTGGAATAAGCAATAGGAAACAGTTACATGAGATTGTAGAATATAGTTTGACCAAGGCAGCCCTTTGGAATGAAGTTAAAGACCGGCTCAATCAGAGTGCAATTGGACTTTCCGGAGGACAACAGCAACGACTATGCATTGCACGGGCGTTGGCAGTTGATCCGGAAGTCTTGTTAATGGATGAACCGTGTTCCGCTCTTGATCCAATAGCAACAGCAAGGATTGAAGAACTTATTGAGGATTTAAAAAAGTTCTATACCATAGTAATCGTTACCCATAGCATGCAACAGGCCGCACGTATATCTGATTATACAGGATTTTTATTGCAAGGACAATTAATAGAGTATAATATAACCACTGAAATATTTACCAACCCTGACAAGAGGGCCACTGAAGACTATATCACGGGAAGATTCGGATAATATATCATTCAATGTAAAAATTACTATTTTTTCTGTAACTCGGAGTTCTCTATGCTCTCTGTAGTGAATTTTTGCACATATTTATATGGAAAGACATTTCGATCAACAATTAGGGGCATTGAGAAAGAACCTCATTCAGATGGCATCCTGCGTGGAGACTGCTATTGCCAACGCCGTGAAATCCCTGATTGAAAGGAATAGCGAGCTGGCTAGCCTTGTTGTGCAGAACGATGAACAGGTAGATATCTTAGAATTAGAGATTGATAAACAATGTGTGGATTTACTTGCATTGCGGCAGCCTCTGGCTATTGATCTCCGGTTTATTACCTCATCAATTAAGATTACCAATAACCTCGAACGTATGGGCGATCTTGCTGTCAATATTGCAGAACGCGTAATTCCTCTCAACCAGGAACCACAATTAAAACCGCTCATCGATATTCCAAGGATGGCTACTATTACTCAAACGATGGTTAAGGATAGTATCGATGCCTTTGTAAACCGGGATACAGAACTAGCGCGATCGGTATACGAGCGGGATTCTACGGTAGATGCCCTGAATGATCAGATTTTCCGTGAATTATTAACCTACATGATACAAGATCCTGCAAATATAACACGCGCCGTTCACTTAATGCTGATTTCCCGTCATCTCGAAAGAATTGCCGATCACTCTACCAATATTGCCGAAGAGGTGGTGTATATTGTTAAAGCAAAAGTTGTCAAACATCGGGCGCATGCCTTTGAAGAACCGTAAAACAGCTATAAGTGATATGCCGCTCAGGCTTTTTGTGCCCGTAAATCTTTTTACAAAATAAGAAAAACATATTACACGCTTTTTCTGTTGGCAATGGAAGGTTTACTATGATAGACTAAACACCGATTTAGACTAATTTTAGAGAGAAAACTTTGGAATACCGTTACTGTGGAAACGAACGAAAAGAATTTAGTAGAAATATCTGTCGTAGGCGAAATCACAAGCCCGATTGTCGGCTCGCAACCTTATAGCGTAACGCCCGAGGGAAAACCTGTTATACTCCCAAGCGTAGGTGGAATTACCTACAATGTGAAGGTAGGCGATAGCGCCATTCAGTGGGAGGCAGATCATGTAGAACCTTGTGTATCTGTTAAAAATAAGGACCGGGATGAGAACGGGGCGCTTAATTTACTATCCTGTATTGGAAATACTGCCAAAGTTATAACGGGTGATGCAAAAGGGAGCATAGGTATTGTAACAGGAAAACACGGTGGTATTGAGAACGTATTGGTTGATTTTGAAGATAAAATTCTGGAAAAGCTCACTATTGGGGATAAAATACTTATTCGCAGCGTTGGATTAGGTTTATCTTTTATAGAATATCCACATATTAAACCGATCAATATATCTCCAAATCTTCTCAAGGTGTTACCCATTCGTCAGGATAAAACAAGCGGTATACTCCATATTCCCGTAACACATGCTATTCCTGCTGCCATTATGGGTTCAGGTTTGGGATCTCAACACTGTTGCCGTGGAGATTATGATATACAACTCTTTGATAAAGAACATAGAGAAAAGTATCATCTTCAAACACTGCGTTTCGGTGATATAGTAGCAATCATGGACGCTGACCATACGTATGGAAGAATCTATAAAACCGGAGCAATAAGTATAGGGGTAATTGTACACAGTAATTGCGTAACTGCAGGGCATGGCCCGGGAGTAACAACATTACTTACATCCGCCGAAGGCAAAATTATCCCGTACATAGATGCTAAGGCGAACATCTCTTTTTATTTAAATATAGGGCGATTCAGGAAAAGATCAAACAAAAAAGATATATAACTTTTTATATTAACCTGCGATACATAAAATATACTTGACTTTTCTTGCTAAAATAATATAATTTGAATCTTTTAAACCTTCGTATCTTAACCTAATTTTATAGGAGAGGAGATATTTGTCTATTGTGAGTGTTCAGGAATTGATTGATGCAGGATTTCATTTTGGTCATCGGACGAGCAGGTGGAATCCAAAAATGAAACCGTATATTTATGGCAAGCGAAATTTGATCCATATTATTAATTTACGTGAAACAGTAAGAGGGCTTGTTATAGCACAGAAGTTTTTAACAAATCTTGCCCAGACAAACAAAGATATATTATTTGTAGGCACCAAATGGCAGGCACGTGACATCGTTATACGCGAAGCCCAACGCTCCGGAATGCACTATGTAAGCGAACGTTGGTTAGGTGGTACACTAACAAATTTCGATACCATTCGGAAACGGTTAGAACGGCTGGATGAATTAGAGAGTATGGAACAAACGGGAGCTATTAATCAATTTAGCAAAAAGGCAATTTCTTCTCTTAACAGAGAACGTAAAAAAATACTATCGAACCTGGAAGGTATTCGCAAAATGACCTCGCTTCCCAGTGCTCTTATAATAGTTGATCCAAGACACGAGCATAATGCCGTGAGCGAAGCAAGAAAATTGGGAATTCCAACAGTATGCCTTGCTGATACAGATTGCGATCCTGATATGATAGATGTTTGTGTACCTGGGAACGATGATGCTATACGATCTATTAATCTCTTTTTAACTAAGACAGCAGACGCTATCTTGGTTGGCAAAGAGATGGCGACCACGATAGCGAAAGTTTAATAAGGATATCGAATATTCAGAATAAGACCCTGCCATTTTCTATAAAAGACAGAGTATATTTACCTATAATAAATAGTTAGCAAGTCTGACTACTGCCTTCAAAGAGCATTTCATAGGGATTTCCAATCTTGAATGTTTCTCTCCGGAGAATGGTATTTTGGTATAGGGAAACAATAGCAGTTTTTATTATATTAACGGAGGATGTTCATGGCGGATATATCGAGTATTACAAAATTAAGGGAGCTGACTGGCGCCGGCATATTGGAATGTAAAGGCGCCCTGGATGAAGTAAAAGGAGATTTCGAAAAAGCTCTCGATATTATCAAAAAGAAGGGGTTTGCTAAAGCTGCGAAAAAAGAGCAACGGGCAACTGCCGAAGGCAGAATTGGCTCATATATCCATACGAACGGGAAATTAGGTGTGCTTGTAGAATTGAATTGCGAAACGGATTTTGTGGCAAAGAATGATGTCTTCCAGCAATTCCTGAAAGATCTCTGCATGCAGGTGGCTGCAACCAAACCCATTGCCGTCAAAAGGGAAGATATTCCTGCCCATATTATAGAAGAACAAAAAAAGATATTTATGGAAGAGGCAAAGGAAAAACCCGCGAATATTGCTGAGAAGATTACCCTCGGAAAGATAGAAAATTTCTATAAAGAAAAATGTCTTTTGGAACAGACATTTATAAAAGACACTACGAAAACTATTAAGGATTTATTGATTGCAAATATCGCAAAAATAGGTGAAAATATTAAAATAAATCGTTTTGCTCGGTTCGAAGTAGGTGAAGGTTAACTTACGAAAAGACGTTCTTATACATCCATTTCAATGCAAAGCAATATTAAATATAAACGGGCATTATTAAAGGTAAGCGGCGAAGGTTTTGGTAATGAAAATGGGAGAGGTATTGAGACAGGGCGGTTTATCACTTTAGCGAAAGAAATACAAAAGGTCTCTGAGATAGGAGCAGAACTAGCAGTTGTTGTTGGCGGTGGTAATATACTTCGCGGTGCAAGGTTGGGAAGTGTAGGAAAATCGAGAGTACAGGCGGATCAAGTAGGAATGATTGCTACCGTAGTTAATGCGCTATTTTTGCAGGATATTCTGGAGGGTTTTAATGTAAAGGTTCATGTCGTAAGCGCTGTTGAGATTAAAGATATTACAGAACCTTTTAAGATCCGAGCTTGTTTACAGTATTTAAAAGAAAAAGATATCATTATCTTTGCGGGTGGGACAGGAAACCCTTATTTTACAACAGATACTGCAGCAGCTTTGCGTGCAATTGAAATCAGCGCAGATGTGATGTTAAAGGCAACACAGGTTGATGGGGTATATACCGATGATCCCATAAAGAATGCATCTGCAAAACGATACGAGAAGTTAACGTATATGGATGTTTTAAGTAATCGGCTGGGCGTAATGGATTTGACAGCAATTTCCTTAAGTATGGAAAATAAATTGCCAATTATCGTTTTTAACATGAATGAGCGGGAAAATATCAAAAAGGCAATTATAGGCGAATCGGTTGGCACATATATTGGGGAATAAAAAATATGGGTAAAGAATCGATATGTAAAGATGCAAGGGTTAAAATGGAAAAAGCCATTACACACCTGCAAGAGGAATTAAGGGGTTTAAGGACAGGCAGAGCCAATACAGGACTGGTAGAAAATATAAAAATAGAATGTTATGGAGATATATCGCCATTAAAACAATTAGCGGCTATCTCAACACCCGACGCCCAATCGATTGTGATTAAACCTTACGACCCTTCTGTTATTTCAAACATCGAAAAGGGTATATTAAAATCGGATCTCGGTCTAACTCCTGCAGTTGAGGGAAAGATGTTACGTATCGTCATTCCACCGCTTAACGAGGAACGACGAAAGAAACTCTCTGTGCACGCAAAGGATTTCGGTGAGACTGCGAAGGTAGTCTTGCGGAATATAAGACATGAGGCTATTAAGCATGCCGAGAAAGAAGAAAAAGAGGGAATTCTGACCGAGGATGATGCCAAACGTACTAAGGATGATATACAAAAGATCATCCATGAGTTCGAGGGAAAAGCGAACGATTTCGTTAAGAAAAAAACAGAAGAGATACTTAAAGTATAGAACTGCAGAGCAGCACTATTCATTAAGTAAAGATATTTTTTATATGTACAAATAAAAATAAAGGATGTATAATGGGGGCATAGCTCAGTTGGTAGAGCACCGCCCTTTTAAGGCGGGCGTCGATGGTTCGAGTCCATCTGCCCTCATAATTAGCCAATGTATGGCCCCATCGTCTAGCCTGGTCTAGGACAACAGATTTTCGATCTGTGAACTGGGGTTCAAATCCCCATGGGGTCATTTCTCTAAAAACAAAAAAGCCGTGAAAAATTGAGTCTCACGGCTTTTTTGTTTTCATTGGTTTCCAAAATGCACAATGTGCTAGATAATAATCCTTTTTCCTTCTCCAAGCGTTGCTTTTGTTAGTTCTTCCATAAGCTCATTCAATCGAGGAACCATAGAAAGAGGATCAAAGATAACCCCGTCCTGCATTAATGCGTTTTCAAATAACTGTTGGACTATTTTTTCAACTAACGGCTGATAACCAGGATTCTCATTCATCCTGGCAAGATTCTGGATCATCTGATTTTTCCTGTTGATCTCCATAATCTTCTTGGATGCTTTATACTTGTTATCTACCATTTGTATAAGTTTTTGGACATGTACGCTTGGTCCTCCCTCTGGGTTTACCAGGCAACACGGACTATCACTCAATCTGTGTGATTCCTTTACGTCAATTACCTTATCTGCCAAAACTACCCTCATTGTTTTCAAAAGATGCTTAAATGTCTCTTCATAATTTTGAGGCTCTTTCGAGATGTCTATAATCTTGCTATCAGTATCCTTGAGTAAATCAAGATCAGCCTGGTCTACCGAACGAATGGATTTCTTCTCAAATTCCATAAGGCCGGAAAGGAGAAATTCATCATGAGGATCCACTAAATACAACACCTCTACACCTTTTTTACGGAATATCTCAAGGTAAGGACTTTTTTCTATCGTTTCCCGGTTTACCGCCGTTATATAGTAAATCTCTTTTTGGTCAGGCTTCATTCTGTCCACATATTCTTTCAGAGAAATCAGGCCGTCTGAATCTGTACATACCGAAGAATTAAATCTTAACAGGTTTGCTAAAAGATCCCGATTATCAAAATCGAGATGCACTCCCTCTTTTAAAATTTTTCCGAATTGCCTCCAGAAGGCTTCGTATTTCTCCTTCTCATTTTTCGCCATGTCTTGTAAAAGCAATAGTATTTGTTTACTAAGAATACCCTTAATTTTATGGATGATCCTATTATCCTGAAACGTTTCCCTTGAGATATTCAGAGGGATGTCTGCGGAGTCTACTACCCCCCGAATAAACCTCAAATATTCAGGCAAAAGCATTTTGCAATCAGATTGAATCAGGACCTTATTTGAGTAAAGTTGAACCCCATGTTCTAGTTTTTTAAATCCGTAGACTTCGTAATTAGTAGCAGGGCAATATAATATACTGTAAAACTGAATAGGTGCTTCGGCAGAGGTATGAAGCCGGAACAGAGGCGTCTCTTCAGTGTTTGAAATAAACTTGTAGAATTCATTGTACTGTTCGTCTTTAATATCTTTCTTAGGTTCTTTCCAGATAGCCGTAATTTGGTTGGCCTTTTCACCACAAACTATGATAGGAAAGCTTACAAAATTGGAATATTTTTTAATAATGGATTCTATTCTGGATTTTTCCGTATATTCTTTTTCATCCTCTTTAAGATGAACGATAATATCGGTACCCCGATTTTCCTTTTCAATAGAATGTAAGAAATATTTCCCAGTGCCATCTGAATGCCATTCAAATGCGGATTCGTTCTTCTTACAGGATTTTGTCCTAACCCTGACTTCATCTGCCACCATAAATACGGAATAGAATCCTACCCCAAATTGACCTATGATATTTGAATCCTTCTTCGCCTGCTCGGATAAATTTGCTATAAACTCCAATGAACCTGATTTTGCAATGGTACCGATGTTTTGAATAATCTCATCCCTGGTCATTCCAACGCCGGTATCGCTAATTGTTACGGTTCTTTTTTTTTCATCGGTACTTATAGTAATCTCAAGAGGTAGGTCTTTCCCTTCATGTTCCTGATTCGTGAGAGAAATAAACCGCATCTTGGTTAATGCATCTGATGCGTTTGAGATAAGCTCTCTGAGAAATACCTCTTTATGGGTATACAAGGAGTGGGAAAGGATGTTCAATAGCTTCTTGATTTCCGCTTGAAACTCAAAACTCTCTTCACGTTTAATTTCTTCGCTCATGCACATCTCCTAAATAAATCTTTTATTACAATAGTAGTAATCTGAAACATCTGTGGTAAGTTTTTAAAGTAACAAATCTAAAGGGAATTGTCAATACAATCGAAATTCCAGCTCTCCTCAGTTGAGACCTCATGAATTCCTCTCTGATTCATGCTTGACACAAGAAACGTATCTTGATAAACTCCAGCACATTTCCCCCTTTTCTAAAGGGGGATCAAGGGGTATTACTTCTCCTTTGTTTTACTCTGATATTCAACTTGCTTGCAATGAGGCTATTAAAAAATAACCTTTTTTCGGCAGCTTCCAGATTAGGGTTGCACCTTATTGTGAGTAATTACGAAACTCCTGTACATTAAATTGGGACAAATTATTATGACATTTCAAGAAATTATACTGAAACTACAGAACTATTGGGCAGATTACGGTTGTGTGATATGGCAACCTTATGATATCGAAAAAGGAGCCGGCACCTTTAATCCTGCGACGTTTCTTAAAGCATTAGGCCCGGAGCCATGGAAATGTGCTTATGTTGAACCCTCGCGACGGCCAACTGATGGCAGATATGGTGAAAACCCAAACAGACTGCAACACTATTATCAATTTCAGGTGGTAGTTAAACCTGCGCCTGATGACTCGCAGAATATCTACCTGAACAGTTTAAGATCTTTAGGTATCGATCTTATCAAACACGATGTACGGTTTGTTGAAGATGACTGGGAATCGCCAACTCTTGGGGCTACCGGTCTTGGTTGGGAAGTATGGCTGGATGGAATGGAAGTTACGCAGTTTACGTATTTTCAACAGGTAGGCGGGATCGAACTTGAGCCTATCACGCTTGAACTTACATACGGGCTTGAGCGCATTGCCATGTTCATTCAGGAAAAAGAATCTGTTTTTGATCTCGAATGGGTCAAGGGTTACACATACGGAGACATTCACAAACAGGATGAGATTCAGTTCTCCACATATAATTTCAAGGTAGCAGATACAGCGATGCTCTTCCAGCTTTTTGATATGTATGAAAAAGAGTGTCAGAAGCTCTTAAAAGAAGATTTGGTACTGCCGGCGTATGATTACGTTCTCAAATGCTCACATGCCTTTAACATGCTGGATGCACGGGGGGTTATCGGAGTAACACAACGCACTGGCTATATCGGAAGGGTGCGAAACCTTGCCAGGCGCTGTGCAGAGAGCTATGTTCGGCTACGTGAGACACTGCATTGGCCACTCCTGAAAGATAGCCCCGTGGCAACAACTCACCATGGAAAAACACAGATAGAGTATTGATAGTACAGAACAAAGGAGGATAATCAATTACCTCGCTTATAAACCCTGAGCTATGTTCTCGCCGGTAATAAGCCCATCTACGATATTAAGATATTTCCACTTCTCTAATATCATCTTAAGAGGTACTGCCTTTTGACTCTCACCTCCTACCACAAGGAGGATATAAGGTTTTTTACTTTGTTTTTGCATACTGTTTTCAATCTCGCAAAAATTTATCGTAAATATAGAACTAAAGAAGTTTGCTGCATCAATAAGATCTTGTCTGGATACTGCTATGCTGTTAGGAGCAAATTTTTTTAGCCTCTCTATTTGCTCATATTCGTTATAGAGAAATTTTCCATTCTCTTGCTCAAAAACCTGTGTTACTAAATGATGAAACAAGAATCCGTTTTTATTAAATGGAGCGAATGCTATCTCGCCCATAATATCAAAATTTTTTATGAATGATTGTAAACGCAGATTATAGACATGATGCATAAATCCTGTTACAGGGAAATTCCATTTTATACTACCTAAGCCAAAAATAACTATATCGCTTTGAAGTATCCGATCGCTAAATCCAAGCATTTTTTGAGTCCTGATACGTTGATTGACAATTTCGTACAGTGATTCCCTGCTATATAGATTAGATGTTTCTGGAAGTTGATATGCGTGGGCAATATCAATGTTTAATTTTCTGTTTAATAATTGAGATACAATATGAAGTGGAGTCAATTCTATTAAACTGCTTGATCTTAAAGCTACACAACCTGAGAAAAGCACCTTTATATCCGTGTTCTCTAGTTCATCCGCTAAACTCATTACGGTAGCAAAAACACTGTTTCCACCTGATGCGGATATCTTAACTTCTATCTTATTAATCTCCTCTGTTCCTTTAGTTCTGCTATTTACCATTTCAGTTTTTTTCTCAAGTATATCGTTTATCTTTCTTACTAAAACGTCAGAAGCATACTTGCCTATTTGATCGAAATAGTTCCTGGTGGAAACAAAATAATCAGGATTTTTAAAGATTACTATATCATCGAGATTGTAAGTGCTCTTCAGCTTCTCTTCCAGTACTGCGCTTCTCTCATCATAGAACATCTTTAACGGGGCAGTTTTCTTTTTTTCCCAACGCGATAACCGTTTAGAAACTAATGATTGCGAAATATCTAATTCGTTGGCAATTTCCTTTTGTGTTACAAACCGGGGCCATTTATTATAAATGACTTTTGCAATTTTATTGTCCAGCTCAAGCTGACTAGAGATCGTCCTGGGCCTGGAGTTTTTACGTTTCATATTTTTTTTTATTGCCATAATAATTCCTTAAGAAACGACCGGCAGGCATTAATTCCTATAAGCAGAAGTATAGTACCAAACGAGATCAAATGAAGTCTGGAATATTAATAATACCAATAGTATAGATGGTAAGTATTTACATAAGTAATTATCACAAATATTATTTAATAATAATTTATCATAAAATATTATGTATGTAAATACTTATTATTTAAATTGTTATAATTATTAGTAATATTTATGTCTATATAATAGCGTATTTTAACATATATATTATCGTAGTAATAACCTGCCGATATAGTATAATATTGTGCAATTTTAGTGTAACCTTAAAGCCTTTCTTAATTATAGCTGGAGAGCAATTAGTACCTTACATATTAAACGAGAAAGGTTTATTTCTTCAACCCTGACAATAGAAAGGAGGTGTAAATCAGATCTTTGTATAAGGCCTGAAATACTTTTTTGTTATTTTTGAAGATGTTTATAAAAAAGTATTTATGCTGAAAAAGGAGTGTTTGTTATATCTATAGAAAACTTTGTTTTATTGTTGCGTAATGTTAATCACGGTATAAAAAGGTAAAAAAGGAGAGCATTATGTATAACTTTTTAAAAGTAACATTAATGTCAGCATTAATAGGTTGCGGGGCGATGGGAGCTGCATCCAGTCTCATGCTGAAAGAAGCAAAGGCAGTAGAAATTATCACCCACTGGGTACCTCATGAAGTATAT